>JAEDHM010000153.1 GCA_016296985.1 Clostridia bacterium | reverse complement strand
GGGTGAAGAGACTCGAACTCCCGACCTCATGGTCCCAAACCACGCGCGCTACCAAACTGCGCCACACCCCGACGGGCATTTTTATTTGCGACTACATAATAATACGATATTCAAACCGTAATGTCAACACTTTTTTTAAAAAATTTTTAATTTTTTATATTTTTGTTTTCAAGGGATTTTTTATTACTTAAATTATGGTTAGAACCCCTTGAAATAGAACTTCTTACCATTTCTAATAACTTTAGTTATTAAGAACTTTAAATTTGATTGCGACAACGCCGTATTTCTTTTCATCTTCGGGAGAATAAAATTCGGCCATCACACTTAAGAAGTCAAGTAAGTCGCTTTCTTTAAAACCAAGTTCATCACTTGAATAGGATTCGTAAATCTCAAGAAAACTTTCTCTGACGTCTAGTTTGGTAATTTGAACTTTCAAGATATCGGGCTTTGCCGACTCTTTAACTAAAAAGATTACGTCACCCACCTTCAGTGTTTTTCGTTTTTCATCATTTAGACGTATTTCAATCTTTTTACTCCCTGATTTGATTAAATCAAAAAAGTGAGGTTGAACGTTGAAGGAAACCGCTCCCTTTGCTTGGGATTCTTTAATAAGTTTCTTTTTAGCCTTTGCCTTTTCAATACGGTGTTGAACACGCAATGCGTCAAGATAACCTGAGCGCATGGGGAAAAGTTCGTAATTTTCAACGTGTCCCCTTTGAATTTTCAACTTTGTTTCAAGTTCGGCATAACTGTTGCACCCCATCTTTTCCATACAATGCTTTAAAAGGTATAAACACATTTCAGCATCATCATCGGCAAGGTGGTGAGTAAAGCCGATATGCAAATCCTCGGATACCTTGTCAAGTCCTATACCGTTGGGATAGTCGTAAACCGCCGAATAGATTACCTGCGAGCAAATGTATTGAAATTTGAAAGGCTTTAAACCTGCGCGCCTGAGCGCATGATTCAACATGTACATATCGTTGTTTGCCGAGTGGGCTAAAACTAATACGTCTCCTGAGAAAATCTCTTTCAGCTCGGCGTAATAATCTGAAATGGTAGGTTTGTTTGCAAGATCCGCCATATCGATATGAAACTCAATAGGTTTGCGGAAATGCATTGCAACCTTGCATTTGGGATTTATAAGTATATTTCGTTTATACTTTACCTTAAAATTTTCGTCGGCGCAAACGATTCCAATACTGAAAACGCTACCCTTGACGTAGGTATTACACGCCTCTAAATCAATTGCTAAAAAATCCATAATTATCCTTTACTGAAAAAAAAGCCCACATAAGTGGGCTTTAAATTCAAGATTACTCTTCGTCGGAATCGAATTTATATCCCTTAAGCAAATCACCGATTGTGTTAGATGCACTTTCAGTTGCGTTATACTTGTTAACGAGTTCTTCCTCTGCCTTAACTTCGGGATTTTCTTCAACGCGAGCCTTAGAGCGACGCTCGGGTTTTTTATCGAAAGCGGGCTTGTCAGTACGTCTGATGCGGGGAGCCTTTTCTGCAGGTGCAGCAGCTTCTTCAACTTCTTCGGTAACAACAGCGTCTTTGATAGAAAGAGCGATGCGGTTTTCGGTAAAGCTGATGACTTTTGCTTCAACTTCTTGTCCAACTTCCAATACGTCAGCAGGAGTATTGATACGCTTGTCGCTGATGTTGGAGATGTGTACCAAACCGTCAATACCGGGTTCGATAGAAATGAAAGCGCCATAGCTTACGATAGATTGAACTTTGCCCTTTACGATTGTTCCAACAGGATACTTTTCAGCAGCAAGTTCGTAAGGCTTCTTTTGGAGAAGTTTATAACTCAAAGATACTTTGAAGTTGTCGGGATCAACCTTGATGATTACGAATTCGTATTGCTTGCCAACTTCTAAAACGTCAGCGGGCTTAACGTCCTTCAACCAAGACAATTCACTTGTAGCAACGAGGCAATCGAAACCGAAAACGTTTACGAATGCACCGAAACTTGTAAATCTTTTAACAGTACCGGTAACGATATTGTGTACTTCGAAAAGGTCAATGTTTGCAAGGAAGGTGTCCTTCTTTTCTTGTTCAGCTTTTGCTCTCTTTTCTGCCCAAATGCGATCAGCTTCTTCTTTCTTTGCTCTTCTTTCTTCAAGAACAACGTTTTTGTGAGAAGCAACGATTCTCTTACGACGAAGATTTCCTTTCTTTTCTTTTTCGTCTTTATCTTCTAACTTTTTAACGGTTAGAGTTTTTCCAACGTAACTTTCGAGATCGATTTCTTCATTCTTCTTCTTAAGTTCGACGTGGGAAGCGGGTACAAATACAGAGTAGGAACCTGCTGTGCCGAGCAAACCGCCGTTTACAGCCTTTTCGATTTTAAGTTCGAAAACGCCACTCAACAATTCTTCGTCAACCTTTTTACGTTCGTCAATGGATTTTTTGTCAAGAGTAATAAACTCTTTAATTGAGCCGTCGTTGGGGATAACGACTGCGTCGATTTCCATATCAGGGGTGTAATCAGCGGGATTGTAGTCGCCTAAACCTGCGCGGTCTGCTGCGATAAATCCTTCTTTCTTTTCGCCGATGCTGACGATGATGCCTTGTTCGTCTGCTCTGATAACTTTGCCATGAACCCTTTGACCGGCGTGCAAGGTACGGTTGCCCTTACGGTTTTCACTTGCTTCCCAGTCTGCCATTGTGTTGATGGCGGCGGGCTTTTTAGCGGGCTTTTCTTCGGTTTTTACGTCTGCTACTACTTCAGTGGTTTCCACTGTGGCTTCCTCGGCGGTAACTTCT
>JAEDHM010000033.1 GCA_016296985.1 Clostridia bacterium | reverse complement strand
CAAAAAATAGCTTTACAGAAAGAAAAGCATTAATTATTGTTGGTCATACGGATGAAAAGTTTAATAAAGAAGATTTGTTGTTTTTTAATGGAGTTGATACTTTTGTGGTTTATTATTTAATAAATGACAATAATAATGAAATTTACTTTAATGATCAAAGAGTATTCTGGTTCAGTGTGGATTGGAAAAAAATAATTAAAAAATTTAATGAAATATTGAAATAAATAGCAAATTACTTTCACAAACAAACCTTGGCGAGCTTGCCTTTCGGTAGGCTCGCTTTTCTTTGTGTAAAACCGCTTTAGGGCAAGGACAGGGAGAGCTCCTCTTGGCAAAATCTACGTATCAACGAGGGGGCGATTGTTCGGGCTTGATAACAAAAAACTTTTAGAGTGTAGTCGGGTTTGCATTCTTTTTTTGCACAAAAAAACCACCGCAACGGCGGTGGTTTGTATTTTGCGTTGGATTATTTTGTTACGGTAATCTTTTTGAGGTTGCGGGGAAGGTCGGGATTAAGTCCCTTTTCGCCTGCAAGGTTTAGGCAGAAGATGTGGATTGCCATAGCATAAGTCAAGGTTGAGGTGATAAAGTCGGCAGGAGGCATTTTGATTGCTACGTTTGCGATATTCAAAACGTCGGGAATATCGCTGAAAGCATAGACGTTTGCGCCCAAAAGTCTTGCGCGGGTGGCGATGTCAACAAAGTTTTCGCTACATTCGCCCTTGGGGGCAAGGACGACTACGTTTGATCCTTCTTCAAGCAAGGCGAGGGGGCCGTGCATAAAGTCGGTTACGCTGAAAAAGTGTCCATAGCTGTAGCAACATTCGCCAAGTTTTAAAGCCATTTCTTTGCCTACGCCTTGCATAGGTCCACGGGAGAGAACGATAAAGTTGTTTTCGTGGGTGCAAGCTTCGGCCATTTGGCGGATTTTTAATTGCAAACCGATTATGTCGCTTACCTTTTCGGGAAGCTTGTCGAGGACTGCCTCAAGTTCTTTCTTGCCCGAGATGGCAACTGCCAAAGCGTACAAAACGGTAAGTTCGGCTGCATAGGTTTTTGTTGCGGCAACGCTTTTTTCTTCACCTGCTGAAAGGTCCAAAACAAAGTCTGCGGCTTTTGCCAAGGGGCTTGCAACGTCGTTGGTAACGGCAACGGTTACGGCGCCGGTTGCTTTGCCTTCTTGCAAAACGGCGAGGGTGTCGATACTTTTACCGCTTTGAGAAACTGCAACAACGAGGTGGTTGTTGTAATTTACCTTTGCGCCAAACATAGTAGTTACGGAAGGGTGGGCGGTACCGCAAGGGATTCCGCACAAAATTTCGGTAATATATTTGAAGCAAAGGCCTGCATTATCACTTGTACCGCGACCTATGATGGTTATGTTTGATATACCGCGACTTTTTACAGTATTTGCAATTTGGGCAACGACAGTCTTATTGTTGTTGAGGGCGTTGCGGATAACCGAAGGCTCGGAAAACAGTTCTTGTTGCATGTACATAGTTTTTCTCCTTGCGCCAAAGCGCTTTGTTTTGTGCCTTTATTATAGGCTTTACGAGAATAAAAGTAAAACGAAAAAGGGTATTTTTTACGCTTTTATTTCTCTTAATTATATTTTCTTTAAATCTTTAGCACAAAAACCCCCGTATGTTGTATAATAGGGTTATGAAACGCAAAACCCTACTTTTTGTCCTTTCAATACTTCTTCTTTTCATCCTTTCACTGTCGGGATGTGTTTTATCCCAAAGCGAGGGGCTTGAAATTTTTATTTTGGACGGAGATAACCTTTCCGTATACCCCACCGCTCAAGTTCGTCTTGGGGTAAAAGGGGTAGAAAATCCAAGTTTTGACATCGAAACACCCTCTCTTGCAACCCTTTCGGGTAACGTTCTTACCATTTCCCCCGATGCAAAGGTTGGGGAGAGTATCACCATAACCGCTACAAGCGGAAAGAAAAAGGGAAAAATTACCTTTGCCGTATATCCCCCACCTCCCCACGAGGTAGTTTTAGAGGAAATTGGAGTTTTGAAGGCAGGGGAAAGTCAAACTCTTTCCGCTACCATTTTACCTGAAGAAGCCAAGGGGCACGAAATAACCTATTCTATAGCATCAGGCGGTGATTACGCCTATATCGTAGGCAACGTTTTGTACTTGAAGGAAAACGCTTGCAAGGACTGTGATATTACCGTAATTGCCACCGCAGGCAAGGTGTCAAGCGCACCGCAAAAGGTTTTTTGCTCTACCGTTTTTGCAAAAGCTATTACCCTCAATCAACCCGAAGTTTCATTGCAAAGGGGCTTTAGCATCTCCTTTATTCCCCAAATCACCCCCCAAGACTGTACCGAAGAGGTAAGCCTTGTCTACCTTGAAGGCGCCGAGCATATCTCCGCCGACGGTTTGGGCTTTAGAGTAAAGGACGACGCCCCCATTGGTGCGCGTATCTCCCTTTACGCAAAGGTGGGAGAAGTGAAGAGCAACGTCGTTTCGCTTACCGTGGAAAAAACGCCGGTTGAAAGCGTTGCGGTACAAGTTTCAAAGGAGGAAATTTCTCTCATTGACACTCTTACCTTATCGGTAGATATAAAGCCTTCAAACGCAACCTATCAAAACTATACTCTTTCCTTTTTGGAAGGGGAAAGTATAGCAAGTTTCAAGGATGGGGCAATAGTCCTTGAAAAAGGCGCAAAGGAAGGGGATCTTATCAAATTCCAATTACTTTGCGACGGCGTGAAAAGTAGGATTGTCACCCTTACCGTAATCGCAACCCCCGTATCACGGGTACAACTTTCAACGGAAGATTCCCTCTCTCTTTCAAAAGGGGAAAGGGCAAATTTGAGCGTGACGGTATATCCCCTTGAGGCAGATCAAAGTTTTACCCTCGTTGCGGAAGACGGCGCCGAGTTTGTGGTTGAAAGTCTTTTGAGTGAAGGCGTGCTTGCCTTTTTAGAGGACGCTCCTTACGGAGAAAAAATTTCTGTCCGCGCCTACTCGGGCGGAGTGGCAAGCGAGGTTTTGACCTTCACCTTGACCGAAGTGCCTACCCTATCGGTGGTCATATCCACCGAGGACAAAATTCAAGACTTAAACGCAGGGGACAGGGTTGTTTTCCAAAGCGAAATTTTCCCCGAAAACGCAAGTAATTCTTTCCTCACTTACAAGATTATCGAGGGTGAAAACCTTGGCGTTATCACCGACAACGTGTTTACCGTTTCAAAGGGTGCGAAAAGCGGACAAGTAAAAATCCTTGCCCAAAGCGAGGACGGAATTTTAAGTAATATCATAACCTTGGACGTGGTGGGAAGTTACGTAAAATACGCTCCTACTTTGTGGTCGGAAATTGACGACGACGCCCAAGTTTTTGCAGGGTTTACATCCTTGTGGCTTGATCTAAGCGCTATGCCGCAAAACACCGATTACGCAACGGTTATCGTAAGCGATGCGGTGGAAAATATGATAATTCAAGGCGGGTATAACGGCGAGGAGACTACCCTTTTTTACAACCTTTCATTCTTCTTTCAAACCACCGACGAAATAACGGTAACCTTTATGGATTTAGGTATAAAAACCCTTGCGCCCTTTGGCGGAACGGTAATTGATTTTGGCACGAAAGCCCAAGTCGAGTTGTACCTTGAAGGGGAAAACTTTATTCAAGCAGGCTCTCCCAACGCTCCCTACAGCGGGCGACTTTTCGTCAACGGCAGTTGGGATGAGGATAGCGAGGTAAACTATATCCGCAAACACGGACAAGACGGCGCAGGCGGTGAAAACGGCGGTATCGCAATCTCCGCTTACGATTTGAGGATTACAGGCGGTGGAAATATCTCTCTTATCGGCGGAAACGGAGCCTCAGGCACAAGCGGAAAGGCAGGCGCAACCGCACCTAGCGGAAAAGTTGCCTATGAAAGCGGAAAGGGTGGCGACGGCGGTTTTGGCGGTGATAGCGGTTTTGCTATCTACGCTTTCAACCTTGCCATTGATATTGCCGGTGAAATGGATGCTTTCGGCGGAAACGCAGGTACGGGTGGCGAAGGCGGAAAGGGCGGTTTGTCTTCTCCTTCAACCACTTCGGGAACGGTAAGCAGTATAAAGGGAAAGGACGGCGCAAGCGGTAAGGACGGCGTTGCAAACAAGGCTTTGTACGCAGTCAACGTCTATAGCGAAAAGGGAAATATAACAAGCCGTCAAGGTGTGGTTGCCATTTCAACCCAAGTCTTTGACTTGGACGAAAACAACTATCAAGATCAAATTTTGGTCTTAGAAAACTATTACAAAATCAATATCCATACTGGTAATGACGTCAAAAACATAAACAACTACTATATCACTCCTCAAAACACGGTGGGCGAAATTTTACTTTTACTCCACGGCCTTTACACTGCTTTGGGCAAATTCCCCAAAAACGCCTATATCCAAGCGGAATTGAATAAGGAAAAGGATATAAATATCTACCTCGTGGATAAAATCAGCCACGGCGCGTCTACCGTTTACGGTTTGACGAGTATTTCCAACGTAATGTGGTTTGCCACCTTTACCACAAGGCTTAGGGAAACCTTTTACAGCAACTACTACAACATAATGGTGCACGAAATTTTCCACGTTTTCACCTTTGGTCTTTCCGCAAGCACCGATACAAACCCCTTAAAACTCAACTTAGGCGAATACAACGGTGGATATAGTTACACCACAAACAACAAGGGCGTTTACAACGTGCTTACCTCAAAGGTGGTTTATAACGCAAACAACAGCGCCTTTTTGACTACCTATTCAAAATCCAACTTTAACGAGGACGTTTCAGACAATATGTCTCTTATCGTTATGCTTGCAAACAAAAGGGATTTTTTGGAAAAGGGAACTATGATTTACAACAAGGTGAGATATATATCAAAGGTCTATCAAGACAAGTTTTCCACCTTGGCAACTTGGCAAAGGCTTAGTTGGTTGAAATTTATATAAAGGCATCCTCTTTTTTAGGGGAAGTCTTTTTATTTTTGAAAATTGACTTCGTCAAGATTGACAACTTTCTTTCTATAAGTTAAAATCCATATATTGGAAAAAGAGGAATAACAGATGAAAAACGCATTTGACAACAATTTATACGTAAAAATACAATCCCGAAAGATTAGGGAGCGTATTTCTATGTTCAGCAAACTTTATCTTGAGTTTGGCGGAAAGATTTTCGACGACCTTCACGCAGGCAGAGTTTTGCCCGGTTTTGACGTAAACGTAAAAACAAAGTTGTTAAAAGAGTTGAAGGATCAACTTGAGGTTATCGTTTGCGTAAACGCCAACGACTTGGCAAACAACAAAATTCGATTGGACCTAAACCTCACCTACGATATGGAAACCTTGCGCCTTGTCCAAAGTTTGAGAAAGGAAGGTATTTTGGTTTCAAGTATCGTGATTACCCTTTACGAAGGTCAACCCTCTGCCGACACCTTCAAAAGAAAACTTGAGCTTATGGGAGAAAGGGTATATATCCATCGCCCCACAAAGGGCTATCCCCACGACGTTGAAACGGTGGTAAGCGATCAAGGTTACGGCGCAAATCCCTTTGTGGAAACAAGCCGTCCTTTGGTAGTCGTTACCGCCCCCGGTGGCGGAAGCGGAAAACTTGCAACTTGCTTGTCCCAGTTGTATCACGAAAAAAAGATGGGGGTAAACGCAGGCTTTGCAAAATACGAATCCTTCCCCGTGTGGAATTTACCCCTCAATCACCCGGTCAACACCGCTTATATGGCGGCTACGGCGGACTTAAACGACTATAATCTTATTGACAGTTATCACCTTTCTGCGACGGGCGAGGTGGCGGTAACCTACAACCGTGATCACGAGGTTTTTCCCATCATCAACAGTATTCTCACCCAAATTTCGGGCAGGCAGGTTTATGCATCTCCCACCGAAATGGGGGTTAATATGATTGCATCGGCAATCATCGACGATCAAGCGGTTAGAGAGGCCTCGAAACAAGAGATTATTCGCCGTTATTACAAAGAACTTTGCGAGTACAAGCAAGGTAGGGCAGATATCTCGGTGGTTGAAAGGTTGAAGAGGTTGATGAGCAATGCGGAAATTTCCCCCACTCTCCGTCCCGTAGTGGCGGCGGCAAAGGAAAAAGGTGAAAAATCGGGTTGTAACGCAGTTGCGTTGTCCCTTCCCGACGGAAGTATCGTAACAGGTCGTGACAATTCGGCTATGAACGCCGCGGCGTCTGCGGTACTAAACGGAATAAAAAAGATGGGAGGCGTAAGGGATAGCATAAAGCTTATACCTACGTCGGCAATCACCCCTATAATCAAGCTGAGAAGGGACGTGTGGAAGTCGAAAAGACGTTGGCTTAGCTTGGAAGAGGCGTTGATAGCATTGTCCATTTCCGTGGTAAGCAACCCTCTTGCTGAAGAGTGTTTCCCCTATCTCAAACAGTTGCAGGGGTGCGAGGCGCACAGTACGGTGATTTTAGAGGATCACGAAATGCAAATTTTCAGAAAGATGGGCATAAACCTTACCTGCGAGCCTGAATATTCCTTTACAAAAAAATAACTTTGTAAAAAGGCTTTATCATACCCCACTGAAGAAGAGGAAGATGCAATTTTAACTAAATTCAGCGGTAGAAGGTGATAAAACCTAAAAAAATAATTGCCTACAACCCTTAGAGGGTTTATAATAACGAAAGCGCAATTTAGGAGATTGATATGATTGATTTATATTTACTTCGTAACAACACTCAATACGTAAAAGAAGCATTGGCAAAAAAAGGTTGCCACGTTGATTTGACCGAGTTTTTGAATTTGGACGAACAACGCCGTCAACTTCTTGCCGAAGTTGAAGGCTATAAGGCAACAAGAAACAAAGTTTCTTCGGAAATTCCCAAGCTTAAAAAAGCAGGTCAACCCGTTGACGGTATTTTTGAGGAAATGAGAGTTTTGGGCGAAAAGATTTCCGCTTGTGACGCTCGCTTAAACGAACTTAGCGAAAAAATCAACAATTTCGTTGCATCTCTCCCTAACCTTCCCGACGATGACTTGGTTGCAGGCGAAAAGGAAAATAACGAGGTTGTAAAAGTTGTTGGCGAAAAACCCGTCTTTGATTTCCCCGCCAAAAACCACGTTGATTTGTGTACCAAAACCGGTATCATTGACTATGAAAGAGGTGTAAAACTTTCCGGTAACGGCTTTTGGGTATACCGTGGATTGGGCGCAAGACTTGAATGGGCTTTGTTAAACTTCTTTATCGACGAGCATATCGCCGACGGTTACGAATTTATTTTGCCTCCTTATCAACTTGGCTACAACTGCGGTTTTGGCGCAGGTCAATTCCCCAAGTTTAGCGACGAAGTTTATTGGTTGGATTGCGACGAGGACAGAAAGAAAAACCGCTTTATGCTCCCCACCGCCGAAACCGCTTTGGTAAACCTTTACGCAGGCGAAATTATTCCCGAAGACAAGCTCCCCATGAAATTCTTTGCTTACAGCCCTTGTTTCAGAAAGGAAGCAGGAAGTTATAGAAGCGAGGAAAGAGGTATGATCAGAGGACACCAATTCAACAAAGTTGAAATGGTTCAAATCACCACTCCCGAACAATCTCCCAAGGCTTTTGAAGAACTTGTTGCAAAGGCAAGCCGTTTGGTTGAAAAGTTGGGCTTGCATCACAGAATAAGCAAGTTGGCAGCAGGGGACTGCTCGGCATCTATGGCAAGGACTTATGATATCGAAATTTGGATTCCTTCTATGGGCATTTACAAAGAGGTAAGTTCGGTTTCCAACGCAAACGCTTATCAAGCAAGAAGAAACAGCACCAGATATCGTGATTCCAAAACCGGAAAACCCAACTTTGTTCACACCCTCAATGGTAGCGGTCTTGCAACAAGCCGTTTGATTCCCGCAATCGTCGAGCAATACCAAAACGCCGACGGTAGCATTACCGTACCTCCCGTACTCCGTAAGTATATGGGCGGTATCGAAGTTATCAAATAATGGCACCGTAACGTTATCTAACTGCTCTTTAGGGTCACCTAAATTCAATCGTCTAACGTGACGGCACCTAAATAATTCACCCTTGGTGAGTAATAAAAAACGCGTGTTTGCCAAAGCAAGCACGCAGGGGGCTTGCCCCTTTTTTTATAGCTATGTTTTCACTTTTACTTGCGATTATTTACTTGGCGTTTATATGTCTTGGTTTGCCCGACTCCCTTTTGGGGTCGGCGTGGCCTTCGATGTATCAAGATCTTGGTGTAAGAATTTCCTTTTCGGGCATAGTTTCTATGCTTATTTCTTTATGTACCATAATCTCAAGTTTGTTTTCAGGCAAAATAGCGCAAAAATTTACAACGAAAACCATAACGGTGGCAAGCGTAGCCTTGACCGCTTTGGGTATTTTAGGCTTTTCCTTTAGTAACAAGTTTTGGATGGTCTGTATTTTCTCCATACCCTACGGCCTTGGAGCAGGTGGCGTTGACGCTGCACTTAACAACTACATAGCCTTACACTACCAAAGCAAGCATATGAGTTGGCTCCATTGCGCTTGGGGGTTGGGTGCAATCCTAGGACCTTATATTATGGGATATGCCCTAACTCGGGGGATTGGCTGGAATAAAGGCTATTTCATAGTGGCGATAATCCAGTGTATTTTTACCGCTTTGTTGATTTTTACCTTACCCCTTTGGAAAAAGGGAGAGAAAAAGGAAAGGAGCGAGGATATAAAACTCCCTCGAGTCAGTTATCGAGAGGTGTTGAAAACCAAGGGCGTTTTAGAAACGGTTATCACCTTCTTTTGCTATTGCGCATTGGAGCAAACCACCATTTTGTGGGCAGGCAGTTATATGGTAATCCACAACGGCGTAAGCGAGGCGTTGGCGGCAAACTACGCAAGTTTGTTTTTCGTAGGTATGACGGTAGGCAGGGCAATCAACGGCTTTTTGGCTATGAAATTCCGTGACGAGCAAATGATTAGGGTGGGGCAATTACTTATCCTTTTCGGCGCTTTGTTAGTATTTGTTTCTACAAATAACTTGACGATTTGCGGATTTTTATTGATAGGGTTGGGGTGCGCTCCCATTTATCCTTGCATAATCCACTCGACTCCTTTTAAGTTTGGAGTTGAAAAATCCCAGTCTATGATAGGCTTGCAAATGGCTTTCGCTTACGTGGGCAGTTTGGCAATGCCCCCCTTGTTTGGGGTTATCGCCGACTATATCTCAATCCACCTGCTTTCCCCTTTCTTGCTTGTTTTACTTTTTTTTATGGTGCTTACCCAAGAAAAAACCTTGCAAAAAACCGCATACCGAAGGGAAATGCTTTAATTTCTTTTTGTTAAAAGGATAAAAATGCCCTATTGAGGGATAAGTTTTTATTTAAGGTAGAAAAAAGAGCAAGCAGACGCTTGCTCTTTTTGTATACTATTTAGTGCTTAAACCGAGAGAGGTGTAAAGGAAAATTGACATACGGGAAGCACGCCTACGTTTGCGCTGTAAATTTCAACGGGGGTAAGGTTTCCGTTAAAGTCCACCATTTGGGCATAAATTGATTTCTCCTCGCTTGATGCGTGGGAGCGCGTCCACCAACAAGCGTTTCCCTCACCGTCGCACAAAACGCCTTTAGCGATTGCGTAATCGGTGGCTTTTATCTGTCTTTTGGTTTCGTGAGTAAATCCGAAGGACATCGAGGATACCTCACGGACGGAGAAGGTGTAAAAATATGCTTCCACGTGGGTGTAGGCGATATCATCTTCGGAAGGATAGGAAATACCTGCGTGGGCGCCGGTGGTCGCTACCTTTGAAATAGCGACGTAACGTTGTTGTTCGAGGGTAAAATAGTTGACAAAATCTCTCTCAAAATAGCGTGAGTGAAGGGTTGAGTTTTGATAATAATTGGGGTGGGTGCCCGAGGATGAAAGTTTGTAGGGAGCAACGTCGATGATGGAAGTAAGTTGCACAATGGGGTTGGTGTCGGTAGAGTACGAGTTGATTTTCCATTTTAAAGGCTCTACCTTAAAATAATAGGTTTCTCCTTTCGCTATACTTTTTCCGTTGGAAAACTTTATTCCCTTTTCAAGGCTTGTAGCATCGGGGTTTGCGGTAAGAGGAGCGTAATAGCAGTTGTCGCTACCTAAAATATATCCCCGTTTATCCACGGTGTCCGTCAAAGTTACGTCATCCGCCTTGACGGTTTGAGGGCAAAAACCCCAAAGTAAATAATTTCCCTTTTGCATAGGGGTACCGTTTGAATCAATGCGCTGATAGTTTGACCATCTTGCTTCAAGGTTTAAATCCCCAATCATATTGTCAAGGTTTGAAACCTTACTTTCATTATCGTACCATCCCTCGAAAAATTTGTCGTAAAAACCTTGTGGTGCTGAAAGGGTAAAGGCGGTTTCTACGTTATAACTTGTGAGATTTTGATGGATTGCGCCATCAAGACCTGAGTAGGTTATAGTGTATTCAATGGGGGTGATTTTTCCGTAAACCGTTATATCGCCATAAACTGCTTGAGTAGTTTGGTAAGGCGAAGTCAAGTCGGCATCGTGATAAAAACCTTCAAGGTTATAGCCTAGGGTGATAATCTCGCCAAGGGAAAAGTTTTGTCCGTCAATTGCGTGGGAGTAAAGGGGGGCAATTCTACCGCCAAAATCAATGGTTACGGTGTGGATTTTAAGCCAATGGGCATAGGCTTTGGTATTCGTTGAGATTCTGTCACCCTCTTGCAATCGTTCACCGCCACCGTTTTCCATTGAAAACCAACCGCCGAAAGCGTACCCTTCTTTGCTTGGCTCGGTGGGAAGAGAGAGTATTCCTTCCTTTGTTTCCACCACCTTGTATTCTTTTCCGTCCACGAAAAAGGTTATCTTTGCCTCTTCATCTTCCTCCTTTTTGTTTAGGGAAGAGAAAAAAGAGCAACCGCAAAGTAGGGCGATGGCTGTAATGATTATTACCATAAAAAACAAAATAAAAATCTTTTTCATACTCATATTTTACCATATTACGAGCAAGTTTGCAAGGGAGCGGAAAACCGCATTAAAATACCCTATTGCATTTAAGGTCCTTTTTTGTGTATAATAACAATGACTTAATTTTACTATTCCACTTGTTTTAATGGCGAAACTTTGAGAAATACTTTAATTTTTCTCTTAACCGCCATAGGTAAAACAAAATTCAGTTATCTAAGTTGATATAGTCGTAATTAAAACTTTTAAGGAGGACGTTGGTATGGATAAAAAAGCAAAAGCATCCTTGGCGCTGTTTATCATTTCCTTGGTTATTTTTCTTGCCGTTGCCCTTTGGGGAATTATCGGATATGCAGAAGCAGTGGCAGGTGACGCCACAAACGATATATCTTTGGGCAGACCCCTTATGCTTATATTCTTCCTAATTTTCGGCGGTATCGGATGCGCGATTTCCGCTATGTTTAATATGATAGGCGTTATAGTGCATAAAAGGTCGGAAACACCCAAAAGGGGTATCAAAATCACCCAGTTTATATTTATCTTTATCCCTTTAGTTTTTTGGGGCGTAACCTCGGCCGCAATGTTTTTGGCAGCCTAATTAAAAGGCTCTAGATGAATAGAGCCTTTCTATTTTGCGATTTTTAGCAATTTTTCCACAAAAAGATTTAAATTCGTTTAGGTAATTTTCTTGTAAATCAAAAAAGATTTTGGAAAAGAGGATAAGGCTTAAAACAAAAAGGGCAAGGTTGACTTGCCCTTTTTGTTTTAGGTGATTGAGTTTTAGATTTCTCCCTTAAAATAGCGGTTTAGGAAGGATATCGACAAGGCGGTTGCCTCTTGCGCCGCTTTGCTTTTCCAAGTGAGGGAGAAGGTGTGATTGTCGGAGAATTCAGTTGAGCCGTAGGATTCGTGATATACGCCCAAATCCTTCAACTTTTGGCAAATAGCTTCTCCTTGTCCACCGCAGAAAAAGTCTTGCTCTGCATAGATAACGAGGGTTTTGGGGAATTTTTCGGTTATATGCTCAATGGGGGACATACCCTCTTTGTACTTGAAAGTTTCAATCTCTTTTGGTGTAATGCCTGCATAGTCATGGGCAACGCCTTTGGTAAGGTTGAGAAGAATCTTTTGCTTGAGAGCAAGTCGCATATCATAAACACCGCAGTTGAGAAGGGCGGCGCCAAACCTTGCTTGAGGCTTTGCCTGATAAAGTTCTTGCAAGAAGGGAGAGTCTTGCAATACTGAAAGCATTGAGGAATAATATCCGCCTGCCGAGTCGCCGGTTACAACAAAACGGGATAAGTCCAAATTGTACTTTTCCTTGTTTGCAACAACCCAGTTTACGGCGTTTACAAGTTGCCTTACGGGAACGGGGCAAATGGTTTTTCCGCCTAAACCATAATTTACGTTGACCACAAAAGCGCCGGTTTCCTTTGCATAAAAAGAGGAGAGGACGGCGCGGTATTTTTTATCGCCTGCAGAAAATCCACCGCCGTGAATTTCCATAATAACGGGATAGGGCTCGCCGTCGGTTTTGGGAAGGTAGTGGATATCAAGAAGTTCTTCTTTGGGATTTTCACCATAAAGGATATCTTTTTCAACCTTTACGTCAGCATATTTTTTGCGCAATTTTTTTGGATTTTGCGCATTTTTGAAAAGATGATCAACAAACTTAAAAACTACTTTTGCAAAAGTCATAATAAACCCTTCTTTCTATTTTGTTTTTACATTATACTCCCCTAAAAATAAAAATGCAATAGTAAAGCGAAAATTTTTAAAGCAAGCCTTTGCCTATGGCAACGCAAACTTTTTCACCACAATAAAATTCGCGTCAGCGGATTTCATTGCGTAGTTTTGCTTCGCCTTAGGGGATTTCTCCACGCGTTTCACTTGTATGATATGACGACAAGGAAAAATGACCTTTCCAGGAGATTCTTCGCTTCGCTCTGAATGA
>JAEDHM010000152.1 GCA_016296985.1 Clostridia bacterium | reverse complement strand
AAAAAAACCGAGGAACGCTCGGTTTTCTTTTTTTATTCTAAATTGAATTCAAATTTGGTTTCCCCGTCAATGGTCTTATATACAAATCTTTTGTTTTCATAAATCAAATATCCTCTTGTCCCGTCCTTTGGTAGAGAGATAGAGCCGGGGTTGAAATAGAAAAAGTTTTCCTTTTTGCCACAAACCACCGTGTGAAAATGTCCGTTGATTAAAACGTCGCCATCTGACAAAAGAGGAGGATTGTTTGGGTCGTACTTGTCGCCGTGGGTTAGAAAAATGATATTTTTTCCCATATCCAAAATGGCGTAGTCGGCAAGGATGGGAAATTCTAAAACCATTTGATCAACCGCAGAATCGCAATTTCCCCTTACGCACAAAATTTTATCCTTCATCTCGTTGAGCATTGTCGCCGTTTCTTTGGGGCTATATCCTTCGGGAAGGGGGTTTCGAGGACCGTGATACAAAACGTCACCGAGCAAAACAAGTTTGTCAGCCCCTTCTTCTTTGAAGGCGTCAAGCAATTTTTTGCAGTAAAAGGCAGAGCCGTGAATATCTGATGCAATAAGGTATTTCATATTATCTCCCAAAAAGTTTTTCCACAATCATCTTACGCAAAAGGTCCAATCCTTCCCCGGTTTTTGCGGAAATTTTAACTGAATTTTGATTGGTTGACAAAAAGTTGTCGGCAACTCCCTTGTCGCATTTGTTGTATACGATAATCTTTTCAACGTGGCCTGCGCCGATTTCCGTCAAAACGTTTTCTACCACTTGATAGCGTGAGTGCATCATAGCGTCGGAAGCATCTACAACCACAAGTAACAAATCGGCGTACCTTGCCTCGTCAAGAGTTGACTTGAAAGCATCCACAAATTCGTGAGGGAGCCTGCTTATAAACCCAACGGTGTCGGTGAGAAGATATTCCCCCTCTTCCTGCCAAACGTTTCGGCTTACGCTTTCAAGGGTTGCGAAAAGTTTGTCCTCTTCTAAAACACCTGCCTTGGTGATTTTGTTCATCAAAGTGCTTTTGCCTGCGTTGGTATAGCCCACGATTGCAACGGTTTTTACGCCACGCTTTTTACGATTATCACGGCGTTGGTCGTTGCGATCTTTGATTTTGTCAAGTTTTTCACTTAAAGCGTTTATCCTAGCCCTTATAACACGGCGGTCGATTTCAAGCTTTGTTTCACCGCTTCCGCCCATGGCGTAAAGTCCCCCCCTTTGCCTTGACATAGAAACGCCTTGTCCCGTGAGGGTGGGTAAAAGGTGGCGCAAGGAGGCAAGTTCAACTTGCAATTTACCCTCGCTTGTTAACGCGTGTTTTGCGAATATATCCAAAATTAAAGTAGGACGGTCCAAAACGGTTATACCCAACGCCTCTTGGATTTTTGCGGTTTGCAAATTGCTCAATTGGTGGTCGAAAATAATCAAACCTAAACCACCTACCTGACAAGCCATTGCAAGTTCGCCCAATTTTCCCGAGCCAACGAAAAACTCACGGTCGGGTTGGGATCGACGTTGAATTATGCGAGCCTTAGGCTCTATCCCCAAAGTTTTTGCCAAAGAGGCAAGTTCGTCAAGAGAATACTCGGCATCCTTTTCTTGCGAACAATGAACGAGCAACGCCCTTTTTTCGGCGCCTTCTTCAACCTTAACTTGAGGTTTTAGAGTGTTTTTTGCGTGATTGATTTCAGAAATAAGGAAATCGTCGTCAAAATCAAGACCTTTGTACTTGAAAACTTGAATTCCCGTTTCCCCCATCAATGCAACTGAGGAAGAGATAGGTTTACCCTCCCTTACACCTACCGCGCACATAGCGTCGTAGGAATTTGCCTTTAAGGCGGATAAATCGGCGGAAGAAAGGTCGCTTGAGCCACTGGGGTGAGTGTGTATGCACCTGATACCGCTGAACCCTGCTTTACTGCGTTTTTGAGAAAGATTGGGAAGTTTTACCGTGGAAAAATCCCCAACGGCAAAGGCGAGGATTTTCCCTGCTTGATTGATAAATACCGAAAATTCCCGATTGTACTTGGTAGTCAACTGCGCCAAAAACAAAAGTACTTCTCGGTCAGCGAAAAGGTTTTTGTCTTGGTTTCCGATCATTTCGTCAAGTTGCCACAAAAGGGCGCGCTTTATTCCTTCGGTATTTCCGTATATCATATTTTCAGTATAACATCCGATTTACTTTTTTGCAACAAAAAAGGCTTACCCTAAGGAAAGCCCTTTCTCTATTGCAACAAATCAAAGTTATTTTTTTACAATTACCTTTCCGCTTACGGGGTCAATAAGCAACGCCCAATAATCGGTGGGAGATGCGATATAGGCAACGTACCAAAAATAATCGCTTTTCGCATTTTTCTCGTCGTTGATATATTTTACGTAAATCTCTCTTTTATAAACACCGGCATCTTTTTCTTGGGCGATTTTATCCGCTAGGTTTTCCTTGGCAATTTTCAAAGCCTCTTCACTGTTGATTTTGTCCAAAAGTCTGTCGGTTAAAGCTATTTCTTCCTCGGCATCAATCCTAATGATTTTTACGCAAGTCAACTTGCCTACGGTTTTATAGTCCTTCAATTCGGCGATAAAAGAGGTGCCGAAGGTGTCTTTTTTCATCTCTCCGCAAAGTTCACCATTTTCACCGATAAGTTTATATTGATAATCACAGTTGAACAAATCTACGTGTAGAGGGGTAACGGTCAGCGTTGCAAAATCTACAAGTTCGCCGGCGGTACCGTTGGCAATAAACATATTCTCACTTTTTCCGCTTGCAACGGTTACCGTAAAGTTTGCGCTTTCACCCGTATACAACTCTTCTTGAATATAACCGATTTCGCAAACCTCTT
>JAEDHM010000151.1 GCA_016296985.1 Clostridia bacterium | reverse complement strand
GCATTGTACAAGCCGATAAAAGGAATATCCAATTCTCTTGCTGAAAAGGAAGAAGTTATTATTTGATTAAGAAGATCGCCTGACAACATAAGGTCAATATCGCTTTCTTCAAGGCCTGCCATCTCAATTGCCTTTTCGATTGTATGAAGATGCATCTTGCACTCTGCCTTTTCGTAACTTTTTTCACCAAGAGTATCATCTTTGAATATTTCGTCAAAATCACCGCTTAAAGGTCCTTTCCCCTCCTTAGGACCTGCCATACCGTAGTGAGCCCTTATAACCGGTGGCTTTTCAAAGATAATCGTTTGCTTACCTCCATTCATACAATACTCACCACCCAATAAATAATACCGACCAATATGGATGCAACTACACCGCTTACGATAATTGGCCCAGCTATAACAAACATTTTACTCATTACCCCAAACACAATTCCTTCTCTGTTGAATTCCATCGCAGGAGAAACAATTGAGTTTGCAAATCCAGTAATAGGTACGATAGAGCCGGCTCCTGCATACTTTCCAATCTTGTCATATACGCCAAAACCGGTCAAAATTGCGCCAAGGATAATCATAAATCCAGACGTAAGGGCGCTTAAGGATTTTTCACCTATATTCTTAATCCAAAGGTTTGATATTATGTCGCTTATTCCTTGACCTATACAACAAATGGTTCCGCCAACTAAAAACGCCAATACAAGAGTTTTAATCTCTCTTGACTTTGGAGTTTTTCTTTTTACAAGTTCGCTGTATTCTTTTTTGTTTATCATCTACAAGCTCCTCCCTTTCTTCGTTTTTGAAAAATATTTCATTGTCCTCAAGGTTTTTACCAAATAAAAAGTCAGGCATATTCTCTCCTGACTTAATTCTTGACTTATTTTTGATTTTTATTCTTATTGCATCTTCTTTTTGATTTCTTTTAAAATTTTGTTTTCAAGTCTTGATACCTGAACTTGTGATACTCCCAATATTTCAGCTACTTCAGTTTGAGTTTTATCACGATAATATCTTAACAATATAATCTTTTTATCCCTTTCATCAAGTGAATTAATAATGTCTCGAAGCATTATTTTTTCAATCATATCTTCGGTTTTATCCTCGGTTTTTATACTGTCGATAAGATATCCGCCATCATCGTCGTATTGTTCGTATAATGATACCGGTATTCGAACGCTGTCTAAAATAAACACTACGTCATAACTTGACATTCCGAAATTTTCGCCAATTTCCAACGGAGTAGGCTCTCGGCCGTTAAGGTGGCGAAAATCATTAGAGAATTTTTGTATTTCTAAAGCTTGAGATTTTACGTGTCGACTTACCTTAATTGGTCCGTCATCGCGAATATGTCGTTTAATTTCACCTGAAATCATAGGAACTGCATAGGTTGAAAACCTAACGCCGTAATCAGGATTAAAATTCATAATCGCCTTATAAAGCCCCCACGAGCCCAATTGCATGAGATCGTCAAATTCTAAGGTAGAATTTCTAAAACGCTTTATAACGCTTTTAATAAGGGGTAAATTCTCCTTATAAATAATTTCGGCAGACTCTTTATCTCCTTTTTGCGCCAAGTGTATAAGTTTTAATGTTTCCTCGTGGCTTAGCATTTTACCTTATATATTCTTTTTTGCATGGTTACCATAGTACCGTTACCAACTTTGCTTTCAACCACTACGTTGTCCATAAACGCTTGCATAATCGTAAACCCCATACCACTTCTTTCATCATTAGGCTTACTTGTATAAAATGGTTGCATAGCTTTTTCTATATTTTCAAATCCACATCCATTGTCGATGATTTTAATCTCTACGCAATCACTTAAAAGATAAACTTCAATAACAATCTCCCCTACTTCCTCACCGTAACCGTGAACAATACTGTTTGTGATTGCCTCACTAACCGCAGTTTTAATATCGTTAATTTCTTCAAGCGTAGGATTAAGTGAAGAACAAAACGCAGCAACAGCGCTTCGTACAAATTTTTCATTATCAGTAATTCCGGCAAATGCCAATCTGCAATAATTTTGTATTTTCATATTCAACCAACCTTTTTTACAATTTGATATATACCGCTTATTTTAAACACCTTATCAATTTGAGGACTTACTCCGCTTACAAGTAACGGTATACCTTTCTTTTTAAGTTTTTTATATCTTCCAATCAACATCCCAAGTCCGGTGCTGTCCATAAAATCCACAGCCGAAAAATCTATAATCAGTGTTGAAAAAATCTCGTTTTCGATTATTCTATCCAAAAACTCTCTCAAACTTTGGGCAGTATGTTCGTCTACGTCGCCTGTTATATATGCGGTAATTGTTCCGCCGTACTTTTTAGCATTTATCATTTATCAATCTCCGAAATTGATTGTACCAATTTAACGTAATAAAAAAATGTCTTTTCCTGAATGAAAAAGACACTTTTTGCAAAATAAAAACCGCCAAAAGGCGGTTTATACTATTTTTTATTTTTTAGCGTATTCCAAAACTTGAATAAGTCTTAAATCGATTCTGCCCTTATCGTCGATTTTGATAACTTTAACTTTTACCTTGTCGCCGATATTTACAACGTCTTCAACCTTTTCAACTCTTTCCTTGCTAAGCTTTGAAATATGAATCATACCATCCTTGTTAGGGGTAAGTTCCATAAATGCACCAATGGTGATAATTCTTGCGATAACGCCTTCATATTCGTCACCAACTTCGGGATCCTTAACGATTGACATAATGATTTTCTTTGCCTTTTCAGCAGATTCACCGTCAGGGCTTGCGATAAATACTTTACCGTCGTCGCTTATATCAATCTTAACGCCTGTATCTTCAATGATCTTGTTGATGGTCTTACCACCGCTTCCGATAA
>JAEDHM010000150.1 GCA_016296985.1 Clostridia bacterium | reverse complement strand
TATCCTTATCACCGTGATTAATAACAACTAGGATGATAAAGAAAAAAAGTGTAACTTTGTTACACTTTTATTTTTTTGAGATTATATTTATTTTTTTAGCAACAACCTTTTTTTCTACCCAATTCAACGTTGTCCAATGTCCGCTCTCTCAATGCTTTTTGAGGGTTTGCGCTTTCTTCAAAACGATAATCTTTTCCGTCCTTCATAATCTTCTTTTCGATCACTAGGTGGCTTGCACAGTCCTTGATATTTTTGTTTACCTTGTTTTGGTAGGAGAAGAAGGTAAAGTCGTCGGGCAAAACGTCGATTTTTGCGTAGTCTTCGCGGTTGCTTGTGTTACAAACTGTGTTCTTCAAAATCTTTCTGACGTAGTCCTTATTTGACTTTAACTCTAAAATTTCGGGGAAGGTGCCGTCGGGGATTACTTCTTGCCAATCCTTCTTGTCGTACTTATTCAAAAGTTTTACCGCAGCGTGAAGGTGAGCAACTTCCATAAGATAAAATTGTTCCCACAATGCTTTTACGTTTTCGTCGCTTTCTTGTTTCCACATTGAATAGTACAAATAACACTCGGTGTATTCGTGCATAAGGTTTCCTTCAAACCAAGTGCAGTCGGGATCAAGCAAACTTCCGTATTGGGTTACGTGGGATTCTTCTACCATACCAATTTCGGTATACAATCTTCTTCCTAAATCGGTAGGGTAGAAGTTTGCGATATTCATATAGTAGTTCATAGTTTGTTGCTCGGCTGCGGTTATGATATTTGTGGCAAGTTTGGTGCCTAAATCCGCATTTTTACCTACGTGGCGTTTTACCTCGTCAAAGGGGTGACGGTGATGGGCGACGGTAGGACGTGCAGGCATAATTTCGGTGTAATTTCCCACAAGTCTTTCCGCAATAATTCCCTTGTCCATTTCAAGCAAGTTTGCGTATCTGTAAAGGTGGTCAAAGTCCTCTAAAAGAGCAAAGTCAAGGGCTGCTTTTACCTGCTTATCCCTTTCCTTTTTCGCCAATTCGGCGGTCAGGTCGACGGCAAGTTGCTCGTAGGAAATGGTGTGTTCGAGAATACTTTCGTCAAGGGGTTTTAGGGATGCGATAGCCTTTTGTTGCTGTTGCTCGGACCTTCTTACCAAAGCAAGGTCTCGGCGAATATCATTGTTGTTTTGATGGCGTGAAAAGGCGTGAGAGTGTTTTACCGCCTCAAACTCTGTTCCGTTCATCAAAATGATGCGACATTTTGTGTAGGGATCAACCGTCATTTTGTCGTAGGGTTTGCGATTGATTTTTTTCCAATCAACGATGGTTTTTTCAAGATTTATGGGTTTTTCATTAAACGGATTTACTGTCATACTGTTTTACCTCCGTATATATTGTGGACAAATTGGCGTAAATTTAGTCAATAGTGTTGAAAAAGTTGTGGGGTTATGCTAAAATATAACTTGAATAAGTTATAATAGGAGATTTTTTATGAAATCGTACGAAGCAAAAACAATAGAACCCAAATGGCAAGAACGTTGGGCGAAAAAGGGTTGCTTTACAGCGCATGACTTTTCTTCAAAACCCAAATTCTATTCTCTCGTCGAATTTCCCTATCCTTCGGGCGTTGGAATGCACGTTGGACACATTAGAGCCTATACCTCTTTGGAAGTTGTTTCCCGTATGAAGAGATTGCAAGGCTTTAA
This sequence comes from Clostridia bacterium, assembly GCA_016296985.1. GTDB lineage: Bacteria > Bacillota > Clostridia > Christensenellales > CAG-1252 > JAEDHM01. The sequence goes on along the minus strand of JAEDHM010000150.1, from coordinate 1,209 downwards.
CGTTTTGTTTCCTATGGGCTGGGACGCTTTTGGTTTGCCTACCGAAAACTTTGCTATCAAAACAAAGCAACATCCCAGAAAGGTTACCGACAACAATATCGCAAACTTTGTAAGACAACTTAAAAGTATTGGTTACAGTTTTGATTGGGACAGGACTATTGACACCACAAGTCCCGAATATTTCAAGTGGACTCAATGGATTTTCCTTCAAATGTACAAAAGGGGGTTGGCATACAAAAGCCACACTTACGTAAACTTTTGCCCTACTTGTAAGGTGGTTTTGGCAAACGAAGAATCTCAAGGCGGTGTTTGCGACAGATGCGGCAGCCAAGTCGTTCAAAGGGAAAAAGACGTTTGGTTCTTGAAAATCCGCGCCTATGCCGACAGGCTTTTGGACGGACTTGATAAACTTGACTTTTTGCCTCGTATCAAACTTGAGCAACGCTCTTGGATCGGTAGAAGCTATGGCGCCGAGGTTGACTTCCAACTCAACGTTGGCGAAAAGTTGAAGGTATTTACAACCCGTTGCGATACCTTGTTTGGCGTAACCTTTATGGTTATCGCTCCCGAGCATCCCATTATCGACAAACACAAAGACGTAATCGCAAACTATGACAAGGTTGTTGAATACCGTGAGGCCGCAAAGAGAAAAAGCGAATTCCAAAGGGTACAACTCCAAAAGGATAAAACCGGCGTTAAGGTTGAGGGCATCGTAGCAATCAATCCGGTAACCGGGAAAGAAGTTCCCGTTTTCGTTGCCGACTACGTTATGATGGAATACGGCACCGGCGCTATTATGGCAGTTCCCGGACACGATACCCGCGACTGGGATTTTGCAAAGGCTTTTGGCGCTGACATAATCGAAGTTATCAAGGGCGGAAACGTGGAAGAAGGCGCTTATACCGATATTCAAAATGGCGTTTTGGTAAACTCCGGTTTTCTCAACGGTTTGTCTGTTGAAGAAGCAAAAGAAAAAATGCTTAAATTCCTTGAAGAAAAGGGCATTGGTGGTAGAAAGGTCAACTACAATATGAAGGATTGGGCTTTCAATCGTCAACGTTATTGGGGCGAACCTATACCCATTATCTATTGCGATAAGTGCGGTATGGTTCCCGTACCCGAAGAGGATTTGCCTCTCACTTTGCCTGATTTGGAAAGCTACGAGCCTACTGATACCGGAGAATCACCTCTCGCAAACGTTGAAGACTG
>JAEDHM010000149.1 GCA_016296985.1 Clostridia bacterium | reverse complement strand
AAAAGAAATTGTATACTTTCCCACCGCAACTTCACCTTTGGTGAAACTTCACTTGCAACGCAAACTTCACCACAAATCGGTTTCCTTTCCAGGAGATAAACCCTTTCCAGGAGATTCTTCGCCTTCGGCTCTGAATGACAATATTGGGTGGGTGCTTTGCAAAGAATAGTACTGCTTCGCATTAGGGGATCTCTCGACTTCGCTCGAGATGACGGTACTTTGTTGAGTGCGTCAACACGCAATAAAATCCTGCTTCGCTTGGGGGTTTGTTTTCGCTATTATATCACTCTTTTGCCTCTCTTTCAACCTCTAGGGTGCTATTGTGGGTAAAAAATCGGACAAGTGGGCTTTGTGGATAACTAAAAATTAAAAATAAACCTTTACAAATATATTAAAGTATATTATAATATTATAGTAACGCGTGCGTACACGCGTGTAGGAGCGTTTTTCAAGAAAAACGCCACTTGATACAAAATTAAACTTAGATGATTCGGAGGTTAAAATGGATAGTAAGGTTCAACAAAACAACTATACTTCAGATGCCATTCAGGTTCTTGAAGGTCTTGAACCTGTAAGGGTTAGACCGGGTATGTATATCGGTTCTACTGACGAAAGAGGATTGCATCATCTTGTTTCAGAAATCGTTGATAACAGTATCGACGAGGCTTTGGCCGGTTATTGTGATAAAATCCAAGTTATTATAAACAAAAACGGTTCGGTTACCGTAAAGGATAACGGTAGAGGTATTCCTACCGGTATAAAGGAAAAGGAAGGTATTTCCGCTGTAGAACTTGTTTTGACAAAGTTGCACGCAGGCGGTAAATTCGGCGGTTCGGGCTATACCATTTCCGGCGGTTTGCACGGCGTTGGTTTGTCCGTTGTAAACGCTTTGTCCGAATATCTTGACGTTGAAGTTCACCAAAACGGCAAGGTGCACAAGCAACACTACGACCGTGGTATTCCTCGCGAAAGATTGTATATTGACGGCGACTGCGAGGACACCGGTACTTTCGTTACCTTCTATCCCGATTATCAAATTTTCGAAACCTTAGAATTTAAGTATTCTATTTTGAAAAACAGATTAAGGGAACTTGCCTACCTCAACAAAGGTCTTTATATTTCCATTGAAGACTTGCGCCCTGCCGAGCCTGTCAAGGACGAATTTAAGTATGACGGCGGTATAATCCACTACGTTGAAGACTTGAACGCAGGCAAGGCCTCTTTGTTTAAAAATATGATTTACGTTTGCGAGGCTACCGAAAACGGCGAAGTTGAAATTGCTATGCAATACAACGACGGCTATAACGAGGTTATCTTCGCTTATGCAAACAACATAAACACAGAGGAAGGCGGTACTCACCTTGACGGTTTCAAAAACACTCTTACCCGTGTTATCAACGCTTATGGTAAAAAGGAAAACCTTTTGAAAGAAGGCGACAGTTTATCCGGTGAAGACGTGCGCGAAGGTCTTGTTGCCGTTATTTCCGTAAAACTCACCAACCCTCAATTTGAAGGTCAAACCAAAACAAAACTTGGTAACAGCGAAATGAGAACTATCGTTGGTCGTGTTTTGACTGACGCTCTCACCACCTACTTCGAGGAAAATCCCCGTGAAAGCCGTGAAGTTATTCTACGCGCCTTGACCGCTCAAAAGGCAAGAGAGGCTGCAAGAAAGGCAAGAGAAGATGCAAGACGTAAAAGTCCTTTGGAAAGTTGCTCTCTTCCCGGCAAACTTAGCGACTGCAGTGAAAAAGACGCATCTAAGTGCGAAATCTATTTGGTAGAGGGTGATTCGGCAGGCGGTAGCGCAAAGGGTGGCAGAGATCGTCGTTTCCAAGCTATTTTGCCTCTCCGTGGTAAAATCCTCAACGTTGAAAAGGCAAGAATAAACCGTGTCTTTGAAAATGAAGAAATTAAAAATATGATCACCGCTTTCGGTTGCGGTATCAACGAAGACTTTAACGAGGAAAAACTTCGTTATGCTCGTATCATTTGCATGACCGATGCCGACGTTGACGGAAGCCATATCAGAATTTTGCTTTTGACTTTCTTCTTCCGCTTTATGCGTCCTCTTATCGAGCGCGGACACGTGTTTATCGCTCAACCTCCTCTTTACAAGGTAAAAAAAGGTAAGACTGAAGAATATCTTTACGACGACGCCGCATTGGAAGAATACTTTGCTAAAAACGGACGTAAGGGAATTGAATTGCAACGCTATAAAGGTTTGGGTGAAATGAGCGCCGAACAACTTTGGGAAACTACCATGAATCCCGAAAACCGTATCCTTTTGCAGGTTACTATGGAAGATGCAATGCAAGCGGAACAAATATTTACAATCCTTATGGGTGAAGTGCCCGAATTAAGGCGTCAGTTTATTGAAGAAAATGCAACGCTTGTTACTGATTTAGACGTATAAAGGAGAAAATTATGGCTGACGAAAAGAGAACTGAACAAGAATACGAACAAATTATAGATAAAACCACCTATCATAAAATAAGGTTGGAAGACGAAATGAAGCGCTCTTTTATCGCCTACGCTATGGCGGTAAACGTAAGTCGTGCCATTCCCGACGCTCGTGACGGTTTGAAACCCGTTCACCGTAGAATTTTGTATTCTATGAACGAGTTGGGTATCGACAGCGACAAGCCTTTCAAAAAGTGCGCCAGAATCGTCGGTGACGTTTTGGGTAAATACCACCCTCACGGTGACTCTTCGGTTTACGAGGCTTTGGTAAGACTTGCTCAAGGATTTTCAATCCGTTGTCCTTTGGTTGAAGGTCAAGGTAACTTCGGTTCGGTTGACGGCGACCCTGCTGCGGCAATGAGATATACCGAGGCTAGGCTTTCTAAAATCGCCGCAGAAATGCTCCGTGATATAGACAAGCGTACCGTT
>JAEDHM010000148.1 GCA_016296985.1 Clostridia bacterium | reverse complement strand
CAAAAATAAGCGTGATTGCTATACCAAGGCACAGATAAAGCGCCGTATTTTTTTTGGAATTGCTTGAATTTTGACCAAGCGGTTTCATTAGCGATTTCTCCTAGGAATGATATCTTGCTTATATTATAATATAAAACGCGTGAAGGGAGGGTAAAGACTGGGTGAAACTTTTGTGAATTTTTCTTAATTAAAACTTAAGTTTTACAAAAAAAGCGGTAAAAACAAGGATTTACACCCCTTTTACCTAAAAATCACCGCAAACGACTAAACTTTCCCAAGCCCTTAAATTTCTCCGAGCAATTCAAGAAAGCAAGGGATTGGGTAATTCTGCAAACAAGTGACAAACTAAGGTGAAAAAGCCAAACAAAAAAGTGGTAAGCAATCACAAAAGCAAAGATAAAAACAACCGAGAGTAAAAAATCGCAAAGACGGCACAAACAACCACTTTTGGCACAAAACGACAAAAAAGCAAGCAAATAACAATTTGTTCGCAATAATCAAAAGCAATACCCAATAGAAAAAATAACCGAAGTTCAAACAAGCTATTGCAAAACAAGTGAACTTTAGATAATCACAAGGCAATAGGAAATCACAAATCAAACCTAAAAATAAGCGAGCAAAAAAAGAACAACGGAAAGCAGGGGAATAAGCGACAACGGACTCAAGGGAAAGAGTTTTGACAATAGACGTTTATCGCGCAAACAATTCACAATCCTTTACCTTCTCATTTTATCAATATCTTGTGTTTTAATTTCAATATATGCGGATATTCCGAGGTATTCTTTTCAAAGTGTTTATTTTAAGAAAAACGCCACCGTTAAAGCCAAAATTTCACGCTAAAAAGTTTGTTATCTTTTATATGATTTATTTATGTTTATTTTTAATTTATTCGGATATTCCGAGCAAGTTCAAATTATATACTTAAAGAAAAGTTTACGAATCGTTCTGAAAAAGTTCAGTTACCTTTTTTTATCCAAACTTTATACGTCAAAAAAACAAAAGTATAAAAAATTATCATCTCTACGTTAATGCAAGTGAAAGATCAAAATAAAGAAAATATAGGTGTTTTCATTCAAAATAAAAGGGGTAATGAAAAAATATCATTACCCCTTTTTATCCTTTTTGATTATCCCAAAAAGGGAAAATCAAATATTGATTACCACTTGTTGTGTACTCTTTCAGCGAATACGAGGGTGTCTTTTATTTCGATTACCCTGCCATCGTCCAAAACCGCTTTACCTGTCATCAAGCCGAAAACTTGGTGAGGCAACATACAAATTACCTTCAAGTCGATGGGAGCAACTCTGTCGATTATGGGCTTAAATTCCATTTCAAATCTTCCGTCTGAAGAAGTAAAAGTCCAAGGCTCCATATAAAGATATTCGCCGTTTGCGTCCTTGGGAATATTAAAGGTTACGTCGTCAAGTTTGTGAGCGGTGCCATTGTAGAACAACATATTTTCGCTTGCCGCCCTTGTATCGCCAAAGCCGTAGCCGATATTAAAACCAAAGGTGGATCCATCGTCAAGTACGGTTTGTCCCGATCCCCAGTACCAAGTGTTGTCATAGGTCCAAACGCCACGGCCCCAGTCAAGGGTTGCCATACTGTGACTCTCTTCGTCAAAGCGGTATTCTTTACCCTTCCACTTTGCATAGCCCTTTGCCTTCATACAGTTGATTTTTTGGTTGTAATAAAAGTGTTTATCCTTGTTGAAAGGGGTTGCGATAACCATGCTTTCCTTGGGAATATCACTTAAAATTATATCAAATTCTAAGGTTCCGTCCTTGCAGAAGTTTTCATAACTTCCCACAAGACGTCTTGTAACGCCGTTGTTTTCAAACTTCATTTTGCAAGTGCCAACTTCAACGTCGATATCACCCTTTTCCGAGGTGCTGGGCAAGTCCAAAGATCCCATAGGGAATGGACCGATTTCGCTATCGTTGTATTGTTCGGGCTTGTCGCCAAAAGTCAAAATTGAAGCGGAAAGGCAACTTACGTATCCGCTATCGGAAACGGTCAAGCACAAAGCGTGGTCGCGGTTGCCGATATAGTAATAATCCCATTCTTTGATACGCATATCGTTTGCCTTAATATCATCACGGCTGTATTCCCAAATGAGGGTTTTTGCATATCCCGGCTCGCGGATATTGCCCTTTTCGTCAAGCAATTTTTGTCTTACGGTAACTTCGTGATTTATTCTTGCCATATTATCCTCCTATCGCCCTTGGGGCGTTGTTCTTATAAGTTGTAAATTTGATTTCAAAACCGTTGTCAATCAAGGTTTCGCCTTCTGCAACGCATTCAAAATCAGGATGTTCGTCAAGGTTTTCAAAAAACACGGTAGCTTCGCCGTCGGCGTTTACCTTCGTTACCAAAACCGAAGAGCAATAGGGAAGCATTGTCCTATACATCATTGCTCCGCCAATAACGAAAATATCCTTGGTGTCGTAATTTTTCAAAACCTCGAAAAGTTGGTCAAGGCTTTCTACCACCAAACAATCCTCTCGTTTTTCACCGCCGGGGTACAAAACGATATTAGTACGATTTTTCAAGGGGTTTCCGCCGGGAAAAGATTTTAGGGTATTGCTTCCCATAACCACGATTTTCCCCATGGTAGTTTGACGGAAAAACTTCATATCCTCTTTCAAAGAAAACAACAAATCGTTGTTTTTACCTATTCCCCATTTTTTGTCAACTGCTACAATCGCTTGCATAAAATTCTCCTTAACGTCTAGGAATATTATATACTCACCTCTTCCTTTTTGTCAACACCGTCTATTTTAGACTAACACCCTTAAAAGGCGGTTAAAAGGATAAAAAAAGAGGACTTTGAAGTCCTCTCACGTTAATTAACCAAACTTACAGTTTGAAACAACTACCGCCGATAAATTCACGGATA
>JAEDHM010000032.1 GCA_016296985.1 Clostridia bacterium | reverse complement strand
GTCAGTCCAAATCGTTACCGGCGCTCACAACATAGCCGTAGGTGACGTGGTACCCGTTTGTACTGACGGAGCAGTTTTACCTTCGGGAAAAGAAATTCGTACCGGTGATTTGCGTGGTGTTACAAGTTACGGTATGTTCTGTGGCGGTAGCGAACTTGGTTTGACTTCTGCCGACTTTGAAAAAGCAGGTGTTGACGGTATTTTCATTCTTGATGACAAATATCCCTTGGGCACTGATATAAACGAAGTTTTGGGAACAAATGACTTCTTGTTGGATATCGAACTTACTGCAAACAGACCTGATTGCAACAGCGTAATTGGCATGGCTCGTGAAGTCGCAGCAGTGTTAAACACAAAGTATAAAGGTTTGAATTGCGCCCTTGGGGCTAAAGAAGGAAAGGTTGACGATTACGTAAGCGTTAAAGTTGACGCAACTGATTTGTGTCCTCGATATATGGCCGCAGCAGTTACGGACGTTGTTGTAAAACCTGCATCTGAACTTATTAGAAGAAGACTTCGTTTGATCGGTTTGCGTCCTATTAACAATATCGTTGACATTACTAACTACGTTTTAACTGAAGTAGGTCAACCCATGCATGCTTTTGACTCTTGCAAGTTAACAAATAATCAAATCGTAGTTAGACGTGCTACCGATGGTGAAACAATTATCACTTTGGACGGTAAAGAAAATCATCTTAATAAAGAAAACTTGGTTATTTGCGATAGTGATAAACCCGTTGCACTTGCCGGAATTATGGGTGGTTTAGATTCGGGTATTTGCGATACCACTTCTACAATCATTTTTGAATCCGCAAGATTTAAGAGAGATAACGTAAGACGTACTTCAAGAAACTTGAGTATTCGTTCTGATAGCAGTAGTCGTTTTGAAAAGGGTATTGACTTCGAAAGTCAGGAAGTTGCCTTGGCTCGCGCTTTGCAATTGATTGAATCTGAAGGCGCAGGAAAGGTTGTTCCCGGATATATTGACGTAATGAGTGGAAAAAAGGCAGGTCAAGTTCTTGAAGTTTCTGCTGACAAAATCGATTCGATTTTAGGTATTTCTATTCCCGTCGAAGAAATGGTTTCAATCCTAAACCGCTTGCAACTTGACACCGTTGCCGATGGCCGAGTTTTAAAAGTTTCTATTCCCGCATATCGTGAAGATTTGACAAACGAAAACGACGTTAGCGAAGAAATTATCAGAATTTACGGATATGATAATATCGTTTGCGCAAAACTTGACGGCTTAGAACAAACTCACGGCGGAAGAAGTGAAAAGGGCGTTTGGGTCAATCGTATAAAAGAGTTACTTTCAGGAGCTGCAGGATTTGGTGAGATCGTGAGTTATTCCTTTATCCCTGCTGATTTTGCTGATACTCTCTCCTTAGCGCAAGATGACGCAAGACGCAATGGAATTAAGATTCTTAATCCCTTGAGCGACAAGTTTGCCGTTATGCGTACTACTTTGGTTTATAGCATGATAGATATCCTAAGTGGAAATATCGCTCGCGGAAACAAAAATCTTAAACTTTACGAAATTGGTAGAAGATATTTGCAAACCGGAAAAGTAGTTGAAGATGGTATTGTCGAGCCCGAAACGCTTATGATCGCACAAAGTGGTGAAGGATATGATTTTTATACCCTCAAGGCTGTTATTGAAAATATCGCATCTTTGTTGAATATCGACCTTACCTATTCACGCAACAGCGAACCTTTCTTGCATCCCGGAAGACAAGCTGAAATTTTGTTAGATGGAAAGTATATTGGATTTATTGGCGAAGTACATCCTCAAACTGCAGAAGCATTCAAATGTGAAGCTCGTCTTCTTGTTGCTCAACTTGATTTGGACACCATGTTGGAAAATGCAAAATTGTTCAAGCCTTACAAGGGTATATCTCGTTTCCCTGCCGTAAGTCGTGACCTTGCTTTCGTTATTGATGCAGATACTTACGCGGGTGAGTTGCTTGATTGTGTAAAAGCTGCTGCAGGCGAATTACTTGAAAGCATTAAGGTATTTGACGTTTATGCAGGAAAAGGCGTCCCTGATGGAAAGAAGAGCGTTGCTTTAGCTTTGTCCTTCCGTGCTGAAGAAAGAACTTTGAAAGACAAAGAAATCGTTGAAATCGTAAACAAAATTCTAAACGACGTTTACGCAAAACTTGGAGGAACTTTAAGAGAATAGTGGAACTTTTAGCGCCGGCCGGAAGTATTTCCGCATTAAAGTGTGCAATACATAACGGAGCTGATGCTGTGTATTTGGGGTTAGGAGAACTTAACGCGCGCAGTAAATGCACCGATTTTACCGTGGACAATCTTGTTCAATGGGTGGAGTATTGCCATTTATACGGCGCTAAAGTTTACGTCACCGTAAACACTTCGGTAAAAAATAGCGAACTAGATCGAGTAAAATATATTGTTTCCTCAATTCAAAAGGCAAATGCCGATGCTGTAATCGCTTGCGATTTGGCTACGATTAAAGCAGTTATTGAAGAAAGCGATTTGCCTTTGCATATCAGTACGCAAAGCGGTGTCCACGATTTTTATTCGGGAAAATTTTATCAACAGTTGGGCGCATCACGGGTAGTCCTTGCAAGAGAGTGTTATCCTGATGATATCAAAGCGGTAAAGCAAACGGGTCTTGAGGTTGAAACTTTTGTTCACGGGGCGTTGTGCGTTTCATCATCAGGTGGCTGCTTGATGTCTTCAATGGCCTTTGGCTTAAGCGGAAATCGTGGTAAATGTTTGCAACTTTGCCGTAAAGAATATTACTGTCCTGAATACGGTAACAAAGGATATTTGCTATCCGCTAAGGATTTTTGTCTTATTCACAGATTGTCCGAACTTAAAGAATTGGGGGTTGACAGTCTTAAGATTGAGGGCAGAAATAGGCGACCTGAATACAGCGGTATTGTTACTGCCTGTTATCGTCAGGCTTTGGATAACAATCTTTCCGCAAGAGAACTTGACCTTTTAATATATGATATGCAAAAAGTCTTTTATCGCGGTTATACTTCTGGCTATGATATAGACAAGCGTATCATCAATTCACAATGTCAAAATCACGTTGGAGTGCCTATTGGAAAGATTGTAAGTACTGAACAAATAAAAGGATTTACTTTCGCTTACGTAAAGTCAAATTATCAAATCGCAAAAGGCGACGGTTTGAAGATTTTGTCGAAAGGAAAAGAAGTTGGTGGAAGTGACGTTACTTCGGTAGCCCAAGAAAAAGGTTTGCAAAAGATACCAGTAAGTGAGGGAGTAAAAGAAGGTTTTGACGTCAATCTTACTTCCTGTCAACAACAACTGAAAATTGTACTTGATCGCAAAAAGAAAATTGAAGTTGATTTTCTTCTTGATTTGCAAGGTGAAAAAGCTACGTTGCTTGCCAAAACTAAGAATATTTCAGTACGTGTCGAAGGGGAGACATTGGGGGAAGCCAACAATGAATTCCCTTTGAGGGCAAAAGCGCAAATTTCAAAATGTGGAAATACCCCTTTTGAGGCAAAAGAAGTTCTAATATTAGGAAACAAGATTTTAAAAATTTCTTCAATAAATCTGTTGCGACGAACCGCATTAGAACTTTTGGAGAAGAAAATTGTCGCAGATTATAATAGATCTTCTCGAGAAAAGACTTGTATTAATCTGCCTTGTCGAAAAGCAAAATTATCAGGAGATATTATTGAAATTAACTCTCTTGATCAGCTTTCCGTAATAAACAAGTATGATAATTTGGTCTTTTTACCTAAATCAATATCTCATTCTTACCTGAAACATCAAATTGAAAGCTTGCGTGAAAAGGGATTTGATCCTTACGTTAAGTTGCCAAGATTTATGCATACAAAAGATTTTGCACTTGTCAAGGATTTGTTTATTTTAAAAAAAGTTAAACTTGTTGCGGAAAGCAACGCTATCGTTGAATTTGCGAGAGAAAACAATCTTTCCTATATAGCAGGAATGGGGCTTAACGTCTACAACGAAAAGGCACTTGCATTTTATAATGATGCTGATGCAATCGTGATTTCTCCCGAGGTAGGGCTGTCAAAAGATTTAGAAAAGTATTCTCCTTACGTATTCGTATATGGCAATTTGCCTTTAATGACGTTGTTGCATTGTCCTCATCGTGAAAGCGGAAAAAGTGAATCTTGTAGCAATTGCAAACAAAAAGGAAAGAGTATAACTTACGTTGACGATGGCGGAAGGCGGTTTAAGATTGTTCCAACGACTTCTGATAACGGATGTGTGTTTACGCTTTATAATCAAAGCCTTACCGAGATAAAAAATACTGGAAGGTTTAATCGTTATCTAAGCATGATAGGAGTAGATTTATCTTGTAAATCTAAGAATCAAGGGTTTGTAAATAAAGAGGTTTTATGATAGACGAAAAAACAATTGTTACCTTAGAATTTGATAAAATTTTGGAAACTGTTGCCGGATATTCTTTTTCCGAAAAGGGGAAAGAAAGAATTTTGGCGCTTCGTCCTTTTTCCTCTCCTGCAATTTGTAAAAGCGAACTTGATAAGACGAGCGAAGCCCATTATCTTATGTATAATTTGGGCGTTTTTCCTTCATTCTCTCTTTGTGACGTAACTGAATCTTTGAATAGAGCGGAAAAGGGCTCGATGCTTTCAATGGGAGAATTGCTGAAAATTGCGGATTTGCTTCATCTGTCTGACAGGGTGAAAAGTTCTATTCTTAAGGCCGAAGGGAATTTTAACTATCTTAAAACTTACGCTTATGATATTTTTCCTGCCGTTTCTCTTGAAAGAGATATAAAGGATTGGATTATTTCCGACAGTGAAATGAGCGATAATGCTTCTCCTGAACTTGCAACAATAAGGCGCAATATCAAGCGAGCAAATGAAAAATTGAGAGAAAAACTAAACAGTTTTACCACCTCAAACGAATATTCTAAAGCTTTGCAAGACAATATCGTTACCATGCGTAACGGAAGATACGTTCTTCCTGTAAAAAGTGATTCAAGGGGAGCGGTAAAGGGCTTGATACACGACCAATCGGCATCAGGTCAAACTGTATATATCGAACCCTTAGCAATCGTTGAAATGAACAACGAGTTAAGAACTTTGGCTCTTGAAGAACAAAGAGAGATTGAAAAAATATTACGTCAACTTACCACACGAGTGGGTATGGATTCAAAGGCATTTTTACGTAACTTTGAAATTCTTACCGAAATGGACGTAATTTTCGCACGAGCAACCTATTCCCATGAAATAAACGGTGTATACCCCGAACTGGACGTTGATGGAATAATTGATATCAAAAAGGGTAGGCATCCTCTTATCGACAAAAAGAAAGTAGTACCGATCACTTTAAACTTGGGTAAAAAGTTTGATATATTGCTTATTACCGGACCTAATACAGGCGGAAAAACCGTTACCTTGAAAATGACTGGACTTTTATCGTTGATGGGGATGACTGGTTTTTTTATTCCGGCAAACGAAGGTTCGAGAGTAGGCTTTTATGAAAATATCTTTTGCGATATCGGTGACGAACAAAGCATTGAACAAAATCTTTCTACTTTTTCTTCGCACATATCCAATACAGTTGATATTTTAAACAGAACAAACAAAGCATCGCTTTTGCTTTTTGATGAATTGGGCGCCGGCACCGATCCTGAAGAAGGCGCTGCTCTTGCGGTCGCAATTATCGACTATATTAAGCATACAGGCGCGAAAGCTGTAATTACGACCCATTATTCCCCTTTAAAAGAATATTCTTACAGCACAGATAGGGTAGAAAATGCAGGTATGGATTTCAACCCTCAAACTTTTGCTCCTACTTACAATTTAATTATCGGTATTCCCGGTACCTCAAACGCCTTGGAAATTGCAAAAAGTTTGGGAATGAAAAAGGAAATTATCCAAGCTGCGAAAAAGGGCATTACAAGAGAAAAGGCGTCCTTTGAAGAGGTATTACAGTCTGCGGACTTTGCAAGAAGAAAGGCGGAAGAAGAGGCGGAGAGATGCAAAATTAACGCTGATTTGCTACAAGCCGAAAAGGAAAAACTTGAAAAAGAGAAGGAAGCTTTGGCGCAAACAAGGGAAAGGCTTAACTTGTCCGCAAGGAAAGAAGTAAAGCGTATGACTCAAAATGCTCTTGAAGAAGTTAATGCAATACTTGAAGAACTGAAAAATATTTTAGATAATCCTCAAGAAGGAAGTTATTTTCAAGCGGCTAAACTTAGGAAAAAAATTGAAAATCTCAACGTTGAAGAGGAAAGAGAAAAAGAAGCCCCCGATACAGTTGATGATCCTCCTCAAGTTGGGGACACGGTTTTCGTTTTCACACTGAATACCACCGCAGTATTGTGGGAAATAAACAAAAACGGCGAATATTTGATCAAATTAGGTGGAATAAAAACTCACGTAAGAAGAAAAGACGTAAAGAAATTGAAAAATCAACCTGCGCCTAAAAAGACTGAGCAAAAGCAGGCAAAGTCAATGCGCGGTTTACAAAATGCTCCAATAGTTACTGAAATTATGCTTTTAGGTCAAACTTGTGATGAAGCTATATATAATTTGGAAAAGTTTTTAGATAACTGCAAAATTTCAGGAATTAAGGAAATAAGAATTATTCACGGAAAAGGAACTGGAAAATTACGTGCCGCCGTATGGGAATTTTTGAACAAACAACAAATTCCAAGTTATCGATTGGGTAAATATGGCGAAGGCGGTGACGGCGTTACCATCGCCACCTTAAAATAATGGAAAAGTACGAATACGTTGATCAATGTAACATAAGATGGAAGGTAATGCTTAAGCTTTTAAGTATCTATTTTTCTTGGCTTTCATTTTTGGGCGGTCTTGGTCTTTTGATCATCGGTATTCTGTTTGAAGTCTATTACTATATAGGAATTACATTAGGTCTTTGGGTAATAGGGATTGTGGCAGTTAATATTTCTTATGCTGTTTTCAATCATTACAAATGCGCAATTTCTGAAAGAGGTTTTGAAGTCTTAAAATCAAAAGGTTACAAAAAGTTCAAACAGGTTGCCTTTTTCAATTTTGAAGATATTGAGTCTATAACTTTAGGAGAAATTTGCGAAAACAAATTGTACAATGGTAACGGAGAGATTTTTACTTTAAGGACTAGAGATGGACGCTCTTTCACTTTGTGTACCGACTTGTATATGTTAGCTTTACTTAAAGGAAGTATAAAATGATTTATTTAGATAATGCTGCAACTACGCCAATGAGAAAGTGTTGTTTAGATGCTATTGAAACGTATGGCATCAACCTCTTTTACAACCCTTCAGCGCTTTACGAAGGCGGTGTAACAGTTTCAACTGCAATTTCACAGGCGAGATATAAACTGGCATCCTTGCTAAACGTACAACCTCAAACTTTGGTTTTCACCTCTTCGGGGACGGAAAGTAACAATCATATTTTGCAATGCGCAAGAAAGAAAAAAGGCGGTCGAATTATCCTGTCCGAAACTGAACATTCCTCTGTATTTTCAGTTTCAAACGATTTAAAAATGAAAGGATACGAGGTAGTCTTTGCTCCTGTTGATGCTTATGGTCGTGTTATTTTAAGCGAATTTAAAAAGCTTTTGACAAATGATACTTGTCTTGTGTCCATTATGCACGTCAACAACGTTACGGGCGCAATAAACCCAATTGAAGACCTTGTGAAAACAACTAAAGCTTTCAAAAAAGATATTTTATTCCACAGCGACGGTGTACAAGCATTTTGCAAAGTCCCGGTGAATCTTGAAAGTTTAGGTGTGGATTTTTATAGCATCAGCGGTCATAAAGTCGGCGCGCCTAAAGGAATAGGTTTACTTTACGTTAAAAGGGGAGTTCATCTTTCACCCTATCTATTTGGTGGAGGACAAGAAAAGGGTATGCGATCCTCAACTGAAAACGTTGCAGGAATTGTGGCATTTTCTCTTGCAGCACAAGAAGCTTATTCTCAAATGTCTATTTTGAGAGAAAAATCAAAACTATTTTTTGGTAAACTTCGTGATATTTTGTCAAATATGCCTAATATTCAATGGCTTACAGGTGAAAAATCTGCTCCTCACATTTTGACTTTTGCAATGGAAGGTGTAAGAGGGGAAGTATTGATGCATTCTCTTGAAAAATACGGTATTATGGTTGGCATTGGCTCTGCTTGTTCGTCAAACGGTGGAGTTGGTCGAGTTGCAAAGGCCTTAAAACTTGATAATACTCACTACGAAGGAGTAATTCGAATAAGCATTTCCTCAAGCACCGATGAAAAGGATGCGGAATTTGTTGGAAATTCAATTATTGAAGAATATAACGATTTAGTAAAATATAAAAGGATATAATTATGGAACAAGTAATTTTAGTTAGAATTGGTGAAATTTATCTCAAGGGTAGAAACAAAGCCTATTTTGAAAAGGTACAAATGGAGAATATCAAAAAAAATCTTGCTGATATTCCCTGTGTTTTGGTAAGAAATCAAAATAGATTTTTCGTTGAAAAATTCTCCGAAGAAAATACGGATAGAATTATCTCAAGACTAAAAAACGTTTTTGGTCTTCATTCTATTTCCCTTGCTTATAAAGTAAGCACAAACTATGAAGAAATCGCAAAATTGTGCGTTATGGCTGCACCTGAAAGCGGTACGTTTAGAATAACCGTAAATCGCGCGGACAAAACTCTTGATAAAACTTCAGTGGAGATTGCTAAATATTTGGGTGGTGAAGTTTTAAAATCCAATCCTGATTTAAGTGTTGATTTATATAATCCAGATAGAGAAATTTCCGTTGACATACGGGAAAATCATACAGCATACGTGTTTATGGAAAAGGTTTTTTGCCGTGGTGGTATGCCTATTGGTTCGTCGGGAAACGGTCTTGCTTTATTGTCCGGTGGAATCGATAGCCCTGTTGCTGTATATAAAATGGCAAAAAGGGGAATGAGAATGTATGGATTACATTTTCACAGTTTCCCTTATACAAGTTTGAAAGCAAAAGAAAAGGTTATTGAATTGGCGCAAAAACTTGCTGATTACTGTGGAGAAATGAAACTTTTCGTCGTATCATTTACCGAAATTCAACAAGAAATACATCGTTTATGTCCTGCCGAATTTATGATTACAATAATGCGCCGTATTATGATGCGAATTGCTGAAAGAATAGCCCTTGCAAACTTTTGTGGAAGCATTACTACGGGTGAAAGTCTTGCTCAAGTTGCATCTCAAACTCAAGAAAGCATTTTGGTTACAAATAGCGTAGTTGAAAAACTTCCTGTTTTCCGTCCTCTTATTGGTATGGATAAGGAAGAAATTATTGCAGTAGCAAAGGACATAGGTACTTTTGATACAAGCATCTTACCATATGAAGATTGTTGTACAGTCTTCCTTCCTAAAAACCCTGTAATTAAACCAAAGCTTGATATTATAGAAAAAGCCGAATCAAAATTGGACGTTGAGGGGCTAATCGAAAAGGCCTTGGAAAATATCGAAGTCATCGAAATTGCTCCTATCAGATAAATACATGGGATTTGAATATACGGTTTTACCGTATATTCTTTTTTTCTCACTATCAAAAAAGGGCTTTATCACAAATTGAATTTTCCCTTCGCCAAAAAAGGTATATTCTATCTTCGAATTTTTAGGATATAAAGTTGTACAATTCTCGCAATTTGTATCAGAAACGGTTGATATTTCGCACCCGAAACAGTTTGGTAACGTAATAATCAATTTTCCAATATTCCCTATACTATCTATATCAACTGAAGAGATTTTTGGGCATTTGAAAGTATTTGAAAGGGGAATTTTTGTTTGAAATCCGACGTTAATGCTTTTTCTATACAAAAGAGGAGTTTCTTCGGATGCTTCGAGCAAATTATTGTTATTATTTAATTCGTATAAATCGATATCAATCTTTTTGATCGTCTTAGGAACTTCAAGTTTTTCCCCTATGAATTTATTATTTGACAAAAATTGTCTTGCGCATAAGGTGGGATAACTTCCTCCGGTTACATTATTGTCAAGCATACTTTCTTTTTTCATAGTAAGATTCCCATACCAAAAACAAAAACTAAGCTTGTCAGTGTACCCCACGCACCATGCGTCAGAGTTGTATTTACCATTTTCTACCGTCCCTGTTTTTGCGTAAATAGGGTAATTTAGTGCTTTGAGTTTTTTACCCGTACCATTTTGCACCACAGCTTCAAGGGTATCAGATATCAAATAGGCTACGTCAGAGCCTATTACTTGTTTTTCTTTAACTTCGTGTTTATAAATAGTATTTCCGTTTTGGTCTAAAATACGTTTTATAAACGTAGGTTTACATAACTTTCCATATCGAGCAATTGTTGAATATGCTCCCAAAAGCGTGGGAATTGTGACGCACGAACTTCCAAGGGCAGAAGTAAGGTTGTAGTCTTGTTTGTTAAAGGTTAGTCCTAATTTTTCTCCAAAATTTAAAGCATTTTCAATCCCTGTATATTCCATCACTTTTACAGCAGATACGTTTGATGACGTTGCTATTGCATTTCTTACGTTTGTCCATCCCAAATAGTTATTACCAAAGTTTTTAGGCGCATAACCTGAGAAGTTGGTATATTCATCTAAAATTGGTGAGTCAGGAAGCAGAATTCCTTGCTCGAAGGCACAACCGTAGGACAATATGGGCTTGATCACTGAGCCTGCCTGCCGTGAAATAGTTTGAGGTGCGATCATCGTAGTTGAATAATAGGCAGATATTCCTTGACTGTTATTATCGCATACCATAGCGATTCTGTCACTAGGAATATGATTATGATTTTCTTTTGCAAGGTCAGGATTATTTATTGCCTGAGAAAGATTCTTTTGTTCGTCTATTTCACAATAAGTTTCAATTGTGTAGTTTTTAGTTTTTAGTTTTTTCTCATCAAGTTTCAAAATTTGACTTGCTTCATAAATGGTAGAAGATACGTAAGAAACGTAAGGATTGTTTTTCTTGTTTGAAATGGTATAACTTTCGGCTAGTGCGTTATCAAGATCGGATTGGGAGATATATCCTTCCTTTTGCATAAGAAACAAAACCAAGTTTCGTCTTTCAACGTGGTTTTCATAATTTAGAAGTGGGGAGTATTTTGCGGGCGCGACCACTACTGCGGCAAGTCCTGCGCACTGAGCAAGGGAAAGGTCTGAAACATTCTTATCAAAAAAAACTTTTGAGGCTTGATTTACGCCGTAAATTCCATTTCCGAAATACAGCACATTTAGATACATTGTTATGATTTCATTTTTCGTATATTTTTTTTCAAGTTCTAAGGTAAGTTTTGCCTCTTGAATTTTTCTTTTTATAGTTTTTTCATTTCCAAGATGGGTGTTTTTTATTAATTGTGATGAAATGGTTGACGCACCCTGAGCAAAAGATTTGGTTTTCAAATCATAAAAAATCGCCCCTAAAAGGCGGATTCCATCAATTCCGTTGTGCTTGTAAAATCTTTTATCCTCAACGGATATAAAAGCGTTTTTTAAATTTTCAGGTATATCAGAGTAGTCAATTGCTCCGAATTCTTCATTAATTTTAGTTCCTTCTACGCTTAAAATTGAAAGTTCTTTTTCTGTATAAAGTTTAGTTTTGTCGAGGGTTATGGAAGATAAGGTAAAAGTAAAGTATAAGATTAAAGCAAATGCTATAATCGCACCCAAAGTTGAAAGAAAAATGATTGCCTTTTTCATACTCATAGTATGAGTATCAACACCTTTATTATACAATTTTCGATAATTACTTGAATAAGTAATTATAAAATGTTAAAATGATAACGGAGAAAAATATGCAAAAGTACAAAATTAACACTTATGGATGTCAAATGAACGTGCACGAATCGGAAAAAATCGCCGGTATTCTTTCCGAATTAGGTTATGTAGAAACTAATGACGATGCTGAAGCAAATATAATTGTTTTCAACACCTGTTGTATTCGCGATAATGCTGAAAGGCGAATTGGCGGTAACATTGGCGCATTAAAGCCTATGAAGCTTGAAAGAAAAGGGGATATGCTGATTGCCGTCGTCGGTTGTATGACTCAACAAGAGGGAAGCGCAAAGGCATTGAAATCAAAGTTTCCTTTTATTGATATAATTCTTGGCGCAAATAATCTTCAAGATTTAAAACCTGCTATTTTAAACTTGAAAAAAAGTTATATAAACGTGCCTCAAATCGAAAAACCCGAAATAAGGGAAGATATTCCAATTTTGCGTACAGGTTATCCTAATGCATGGATAAACATTATGTATGGTTGCAACAATTTTTGCACCTATTGTATCGTACCATACGTAAGAGGTCGCGAAAGAAGTCGTAAAAAAAGCGATATTATCGACGACGTAAAAAGGGTGCTTGATGAAGGATATAAAGAAATTACTCTTTTAGGTCAAAACGTCGACTCTTATGGAAGCGATCTTGAAAGCGGACGTTTTTCTGATATTTTGAGTGAGATTGCGAAAATGGAAGGAAAATTCCGTTTACGCTTTATGACTTCACACCCTAAAGATTTTAATAATGAGGTTATTGATATAATCGCATCCTGCGACAATATTTGTAACAATATCCATTTACCCGTTCAATCGGGAAGTTCGAAAGTTTTGAGGGATATGAACAGGCGTTACGACCGTGAAAAATATTTGAATATTATATCGGATATAAGATCAAAAATTCCTGATTGCGGTATCACTTCGGACATTATGGTGGGCTTTCCTACCGAAACTGATGAGGATTTTCAAGATACCGTAAGTCTTGTTGAGCAAGTAAGATATTCAAATGCTTTTACCTTTGTCTATTCCCCTCGAAAAGGTACGCCTGCTGCGAGAATGGTACAATTACCCGAAGAGGTAAAGAAAGCAAGAATCACAAAACTTGTTGATTTGCAAAACAAAATCAGCAAGGAAATAAGCGACGAATATATAGGAAAAATAAAGGAAATTCTGGTTGAAGACGTCAACCCACGCTATGATTCAAGTGTTTGTGGTCGTACTTCTTGCGGAAGGTTGGTTACCGTAAAGGGTGATCCATCAATGATTGGAAAGTTTTATGACGTTGAAATTACAAGCTCGCGTTCGGCATCTTTATTTGGCGAAATCAGGGGGACAAAATGACTGTAGATAGAGAAAAATTATCACCAATGATGAAACATTACTTCAAATTGAAGGATAAGTATCCGGGTGTTATTATCATGTATCGACTCGGCGACTTTTACGAAATGTTTTTTGACGATGCAGTTCTTGTCTCAAAAGAATTGGAAATCACCTTGACGGGTAGAGAATGCGGTCTTCCCGAAAGGGCTCCTATGTGCGGTGTTCCTTATCACGCCGTAGACAATTACCTTAGTCGCCTT
>JAEDHM010000147.1 GCA_016296985.1 Clostridia bacterium | reverse complement strand
CAAGACTTCGGCTATACAAACTTTGATTGGCGCTTGTTCTATGGCCAGTGATGCTTCGGATTTATCCACTCTTATTGACGAGGTGTGCAGTAAGGGCGGTACCACAATTCAAGCGATTGAATACTTCAGGAATCACAATTTTGAGGATATTGTCAAAGGTGCTATGCGCGCTTCTGGCGCAAGATCCTTTGAAATGGAAAACAATACGAAAAATGCAAAAGGTTCTGAACTTAAAGAGATAACCATATACACGGACGGCGCGTGTAGTGTTAATCCTGGCCCCGGCGGTTGGGCAGCTATTTTGATGTACAACGGCGTTGAAAAAGAGATATCAGGTGGCGAAAGCGAAACGACAAACAATCGTATGGAATTGATGGCGGTTATCTCTGGACTTAAGGCATTGAAACTTCCTAATTGCAAGGTAAATCTATACAGTGACTCGGCTTACGTTGTAAACGCAGTAGAGCAAGGATGGGTTTACGGTTGGAAAAATCGAGGTTGGAAAACTGCCGGAAAAGAAGAGGTTAAAAACGTAGATTTGTGGCAAGAACTACTTGTTCTTTTATCAAAACACAAAGTTACTTTTTACAAAGTAAAAGGCCATGCGGATAACGAGTTTAACAATAGATGTGATAAACTAGCAAGAGAAGAGTCAATAAAACACAAGGCAAACTAATATGAACGAAGAGAACTCGGTTGTTGATTTAAACGAAGAAAAATTAAAGGAAGAAATTAAAGAAATTTCTTCTCAATCCGACGAAAATATTTGCGCTGACTCGCAAGAAGTTTCTTCTTGTCATGAGAAAAATGAAAATTTCGAAAACAATCAAAATCTTTCGTATTTCGGTAAACTTAAATACAAAGCAAAAAGATTTAGCGATAGATGTAAATCTTATTGGGAAAAGTTTTTAAATCTCGTTAAAAACAAACCGAAACCATTGGATAAAAAGCAAAAAATCAAAGTATCTCTTGCCACAATTTTCGGCATAGGCGTTGGTATTATGTTTATGTTTTTGACGGATATCGTCACCATTGCCGGCTCAATTGGACTTATGTCTTTGGCTATTCTTGTCACGGCAGTTGCCATTTTTTCCGTTTTATACAAACTTGACAGTCCTTACAAGCTTAGTATGACCTGTATATACATCGCAGTTGTTATCGCAGCGGTTATGATTGGTCTAGAAAAAAGCGGTTTTTTGGCAAAATTTGATACCACCGAAGAACTTATCGAATTTATTGGTAAAAACGGTGGGGGAGTTCCCGAAGTAATTTTTGTTGTTATCCAATTTGCTCAAGTTACCCTTGTGCCTATTCCTTCTACCATTACTACTGCTTGCGCCGCTTTACTTTTCGGTACGCAACCCATGACTTTTATGGGGTGGTTAAAGCCGACTCTTTTAGCGGTTGCCGGCTCGACCATTGGTTCAATGTTAGCCTTTTGGCTGGGCAGAGTTTTCGGTATGAAACTTGTAGTTTGGCTTATTGGCAAGGATGCGGTAAACAAATATCAGCATATTGTAAAAGGAAAGGATAAACTATTGTTATTCTTTATGTTTTTGTTTCCTTTCTTCCCTGACGATACGCTTTGTCTTTTGGCAGGTTTAACAAATATGAGCTATTTGGGCTTTTTCGCAATGCAGTTATTCTGTCGTTTTGTGGGAATTGGGGTTACGGTTGCTACCACTCAATTTGGCGATGGTATTATGGGTATTATTCCTTTCTCAGGGTGGGGTATTCCCGTTTGGATTTTTGCAATTTTGTTGGTTTTAGTGTTGTTGTTCCTTACCTTCAAGTATAGTGATAAAATTGAAAAATTCTTTACTAAAATCGTGTATAAAATGCTTCCTTTATTAAAAAGAAAAAAGATGGAAGAAACTGAAGAAATTGCTGTAGCTGAAGGTGAGAAAAATGCCGTTGTTGAAGTTTTAACTGCAGACAGCGTTGATGATAAGATTGAAGAGGAATCACCGCCTGACAGTGGTGTTGAATAAAGTTAGTTTGTATAAAATTATTTTTTCTCGTCATACTAGAATCGAGATAGCCGAAGCGTGACGAGCGAAAGGGAAAAGGTGCCGGAGTTTGTCGTATGAACGTAAAGTTGAAAGCGCTTTCCATTAAAAGCATGGATTATGGCGATAATGGAAAATTGGTAACTCTCATAACACGGGAGAGAGGTAAAATAACCGCAAAGGCAATTGGATGCAAAAGTATCAAATCACCCTTGCATATTGCTTCATCTCCTTTTTGTTTTGGAGAATACATTTTCAATGAAAAAAACGGTAAACTTTCCTTGTCGGGATGCGACGTTGAAAAATTTTACGGAGAAATTGGCGAGGACTTAGATAGATTTTATTTTGCTTCAATTATTTCCGAGACATTGGATAAATTTTGTCAAGAAGGGCAACCTGATGAAGAAATTCTCGATCTTGCAGTAAACTATCTCAATTTAATTTCTAACAGCAATCGATCTGCAATTTACGTAATAAGTTTTCTACTTAAAATTTTGGAAAAAGAAGGCTATGAAATGTTTTTTGCATGGGAGAAGGAACCCTATTTGGATTTTATTAAAGGCGGTATCGTGGAAAAATGCGATAAGACTCAGTCTTCGGTTTCAGTTTCTATCGAAATGGCAAAATTATTTTTCGAATTGTCCACTCAAGAAGAATTAGAAGATAACTTAGATTTGGAAATTAACACTACATTGGTAAAAGAGTCATTGAAAAACCTCGCGCGCTACGTCTATTACGTATGCGGACATTCGCTTTATACCATAAAGAACATCTTGGCTATGTAATTTTGACGAATCACAATTCATTTTCAGCAAGCAAAAATAAACCAATAACTAATTTTATTATTGAAATAATAAGAAAAATAAAAGAAATGGCTTGCTAAAATCGCAATTATGCATTAAAATAAAA
>JAEDHM010000146.1 GCA_016296985.1 Clostridia bacterium | reverse complement strand
GAGCGAAGCGACAATATATCGCATTAGCAAAGCGAGTATATCGCGTTTGCATAGCAAACGTATCGCCAAGCGGAAAAAAGAGATAACGTTTCGGCTAAGAACCGATTTGTTATCTCTTTTTGCTGTATAAGGGTTTGGGCTTAGCCCATAATGCGTTTGACTAGTCAAATGCGATGCTCGCATTTAGCGGTATTTTCAAATGCTCAGCTAAGAACATCACCCTTTTGCCACGGGATTTTTCTTTTTAAAAAAGATTATCTTACGTCTTTGTATGATTGTTCGCTACCAGCAAATACAACTTTGCCGGACTTTTTAATAACGTAACCTTTTTCTTTTGCATCGTCAGCGTCTTTAGCAATTGCATCGTAAACTTTCTTTGCATCAGCGCTGTCGGTGAAGTAGTAAATGGTGCACGCTTCATCATCTTTATTAGCTACAACATATGCTTCGAGGTCGCCCTTCAATTCGCCAACTTTAGCAACGAGTGTAGCCTTGATACCTTCTAAAGTACCGCCGCCGATAAGAGAACCCAAAGCATTGTCGGATTTTCCGTCGGTTGCAACAACGGTGTAACCTGCTTCTTTCAAATTGTCAGCAGCATCTTCAAAATTTGCGGGTACGCAAGCGCAAAGCAAAGCGCAAAGCAAAACTACAACCATAACTGTGGTGATGATAAGCATAACTTTCTTTTTCATATATAAATCTCCTTTTTTTGTTTTTTTGATCTTAATCAAGACCCTTATATTGTATCAAAAAAACCGCAAATTTGTCAATGCGTTTTATTACAAGCAACCTTGTAAAAAATTTTTCAAAATATTTCATATTGGGTAATATTTTGTATTGCATTGGAAATTAAGTTGTAATAAAATTAAACTAGCCTTAAAAAGAATCTATGGTTTAATACTAAATTAAGGTATCAAAATATAATATAGTTGTGCTTAACATTTTTGAAGACAAGTTCTTCAAAAATCCGTGATATATTTTCATAGGGGGAGGACTCAGCTCAAAGAAGATATTCGCTACTCTAATCCCATTGAAATAAAGGAGATTGCTATGCTTACCTTGAAAGACGTTGTAAAAACCTATACCCTTGGCGAAGAAGAAGTCCATGCTTTGAAAGGTGTGAATCTATCCTTTCGCAAAAGCGAATTCGTCTCGATTTTAGGTCCTTCCGGTTGTGGAAAAACTACCCTTTTAAACCTTATCGGAGGTCTTGACCGCTACACCTCGGGCGACCTTGTGATAAATAACAAATCCACCAAGGATTTTAGCGACAGAGATTGGGATACCTACCGCAATCATTCTATTGGTTTTGTCTTTCAAAGTTATAACCTTATCCCCCACCAAACGGTTTTGGCAAACGTCGAACTTGCCCTTACGATTTCAGGCGAGGAAAACAAAGCGGAAAGAAGAAGGCGCGCCATTGAAGCTTTGGAAAAAGTAGGCCTTGGAAACCAACTGAAGAAAAAGCCCAATCAAATGTCCGGCGGACAAATGCAAAGGGTTGCCATCGCGCGCGCTATAGTAAATAACCCGGATATTCTTTTAGCGGACGAGCCTACCGGCGCTTTGGACACCGAAACAAGCGTTGCCATAATGGACGTTTTGAAAGAGATTGCCAAAGACAGGCTTGTTATTATGGTTACCCACAACCCCGATCTGGCGGAAAAATACAGTAATCGTATAATCAACCTTCTTGACGGCGAAGTTATCGGCGACTCAAACCCTTATACCCCCGAAGAGGAAAAGGCGGAAATCACCGCGGAAAGTATCCCCCCACAAGAGCCTTCTACGAAAAAGGGAAGAAGAAAAAAGAAAAAACACTCTTCAA
Organism: Clostridia bacterium; assembly: GCA_016296985.1. GTDB lineage: Bacteria > Bacillota > Clostridia > Christensenellales > CAG-1252 > JAEDHM01. The sequence continues at coordinate 1,091 of JAEDHM010000146.1, read as the reverse complement.
TGTCTTTTTGGACTGGGATAACCTTAAGTTTTAACAACCTTTTGTCAAAAAAGGGAAGAACCTTCCTCACCTCTTTTGCAGGGAGTATAGGTATAATCGGTATCGCTTTAATTTTAAGTTTGTCTAACGGTATCACTTTGTATATCGATAAACTGCAAGAGGAAACTTTGTCCTCCTACCCTATCGTCCTTGAGAGAAATCATATGGATATGGGCGATTTACTCTCATTCGCTTCTAACATGATGGGCGGTAGCGAGGAAGAAAAGGTTGATCACAAAGGAGAAAACGTAATCTACCCCACCTCGGATTTAGAAAAGATCATGAGCACTATGGCGGATATTGCCACAAACTCGACAAAGAAAAATAATCTTAGAGAGTTTAAGAAATTCCTCGAATCAAACGGCGGTGATATATCTCAATATACCGCAGGGGTACAATACGTTTACGACGTCGATTTGAACGCCTATTACAAAAATAAGGTGGGAGATACTTACGACTACTACAAGGCTCAACCCACCGAATTGATGAAAAACCTTTCTAACGCCTTGAAAAACAATAAAAATCAAATGGCAAGCACTATAATTAAAAACTTGACCATGATAGGGTCGAATCTAAACTTTTTCGGCGAAATGATTCAGGGTGTAGCCCCTTCAAAAAATCCCAACGCCGTTCCTGATGTTTTGTACGACCAATACGACGTAGTTAAGGGAAGATGGCCGGATTTTTCAAAGACTGCAGGCGATTATAAAGAGGAAGGTTGCGCCGAGGTTGTTGTTGTAGTAGACAAATACAATGAAATTTCACGTCTTGCCCTTTACGCTTTGGGTATTTTGCCCTACGGCGAACTTGTGGATCAAATCGAAATTATGATTGATGCCGGTGGCTCGGAAGGAGCTGAAATAAGTTTTGCGGAAATCCCCTATACTTACGAACAAATCCTCGATTGGGAATTTAAGCTTGTACTTCCCGGCGAAACCTTTGAAGAAAGGGACTTAAGCGGTCATAAAATTTGGACGGAAAAAGAGGAAAACGATATAAAGGCAAGCATTGGGGAAAACAATCTTGATATCAAGGTCGTTGGTATCGTCCGT
>JAEDHM010000145.1 GCA_016296985.1 Clostridia bacterium | reverse complement strand
ATTTTGCCAAACACAGGATTATCAAAAAAATTTTGGCTTGATAATCCGATTATCAATAAGAAAAAAATTTGATAATCCTATTATCAACCGCAGGGAGTGAGGAAAAGAGTGTACAAATCGAAGAAAAAACGAACGCTTTTGCCCTTTCATGGCGAATATTCTAATAAATTATGCACTCGGGGCGACGCTTTCGCTCTGCCCCTATCTGATCGCTTTTGGGCTTTCAGCCCGAGAGTTGTGCAAAAAGTAAGAAACGCAAAGCCCGAAAAACATAAAAGCAAACCCAATTCGGAAATTATAGAACACGAAGGGGCAATAACCGCCACCCACGCCCCGCAGGGGCAACCTGCGATCAGCCCTTCGTAGAGCGAAGTGGCACGCAGGGTAAGCAAAACAAAGACAATTTCGCCCTGCAAGAGCAAAAGCGTAAATTGCAACTCCGATTTGTTTTGATGATGTTTCTTTATGGATTTTCAAATAGTTAAATAGGTGTGTTTGAGTAGTGATTTGAGAATAACTTATGCCTTTACAGAGCAGGGTGTTATAAAATTAGCCACAATCTTGAGAAGTGGAACTGCCATTGATGTGAGCATTCGCATAAAGAATGATGAGTTCTATCTTAATAAAGTGAGCGTGCAAACAAAACAAAAGAGAGTAAATATCAATTCATTTATGGTTTTCTGTCATATTTCTTTGCAGGTATCAGAATAATGGGTATATTTGCAGACCGAGAGCGTAGTTTTGCTCTTGGTTTATTGGAAGCGTTGTGCTTTATCCGCCAATGAAAACCTGAGAAATTTTCAACAACAGGGTAAAACATGATGGTTTCGCGCTACGGCGTGGGCTGATGTTTTGTTTCTTGTTGTTAGGGTAATTCTCAGGACCTTCATTGGGAGAAGCAAAGACGTGGTTCACGCTTCTTTTGTTTGTTTAACTCCCGTTGAACCACAGGGAAACAAAATGTTTTTAGCATGAAGAAATTAGTAGTTGTTTTTGCAGCGGTCGCAACTGCACTAACGTTTGTATCGTGCGACAAGTTATCAAATCAAAAACTCTCTGTGGAGTATCTGCCTTTCAAGTTGGACGAAAAAGACGCTTGGGGTTTAATGGGTAAGGACGGAAAAGCTTTATTCAAAGATGAGTTTGAAGGTATAATCTCACCTTCCTATAATGGTGTTTTTGCCGAGAAAACAAAAAATGGGATATCTCTTTACACTACATCTGAAAAACCCGAACTCATTAAGGGTTGCGATAATCTTAAAGCGGTAGGTTGTATGAGTGAGGGATTGATACCTATCGTTCGTAAGGGACAGAGAATAGAGTATGTGGATAAAAGAGGGAAAACAAAATTTACTCTTAATCCATACAAGAACAAGGAAATTGTATCGGCTACAATCTTCCTTGACGGCTTGGCAAGAATAGAAACAGATGAAGGAAAATATGGATTTATCAATACAGACGGCAAAGTAGTAATAGACCCAAAGTACAATAATGCCGGTCTTTTTAGTGAAGGAGTGTGCGTTGTTCAAAAGATTGAAAAAGCAAAAGATACACTGTTTGTGTTGATAAACAAAAGCGGAAAGGAAATCAAGAAATTACCAAAGGATGCTTCTCCACAAGAAAACATATTTTCGGGAGGACAGTTGAGTATAAAGGTTGGCAAAGGTGATAACGAACGTTGCGCTTTTCTCGATAAAAAAGGAGAAATCGAGAGAAAACTCCCTAAAAAAGTCAAACAAGTTCTTGAACATAAAGACAAATATTACACTTATTTTGATGAAGACTATAATGTCGGTCTGAATAACATGAAAGACGAAACAGTGATAAGGGCAAAATACGAATCAATGACATTTGTCGGCGAGAAAACATTCTTGGTCAATAAAGGAGATAAGTGGAATTTGATTGACGATGAGGATAATGTGCTAAAAACTTTTGAAGATTACACAAAAGTGATGTATTTTGATAGCTGGGATTGCTTGTTTGGCATAGATAGCGACGAGAAGGTTGAACTGATGAATACAAAAGGCGAAAAAATATCAAATGAAGCCTTTATATTCCGTTTTGATGACTTGCCATTGAGAGCAGAAGTAACATCGGATTATTTCGATTTTGCTGCCGTTGCAGACAAACTTGCAAGCTATATTACCGAAAGTGGAATTGGTGCAGTAAAAATAGGTGATAGTATGATGAAATGGTTAAGTGATTCAAATCCTGCATCGTATTATGGAGAAAATTCGGTGGGATTATCTCCTTTCATGGCAGAAATAGCCGATATTAACAAGTGTGAGCTTTTTGTAGAGGTCGGTAGTAAAAACGTAATAGCAATAGAAAAATACAAAACAGAGTATTTCTACGGATATTCTTTCCAAACTCATGATGGATACACTTTCAATAAAAATTCAAAAGTAGATGCAGTATCTATATTGTTGTCATTGGAAACGGAGGACAAAATCAAGGATGTAGAAAAACTTGTAAATATTTTGCGAGATAAAATGGTAAGTAAGGGATATAAGGTTGGTAAACAAGGAACGTTTGCGTGTGAGTTGTCAAAAGGTAATAAGACATTGTTGATTTCACCTATGGTACTTAGGGATACACCAATACTAGTTGCCGAGCTTGTATTGACATCGGATAGGTCAGCCATAATAAAAACAATGGAGGAAATAGAGAAAATGTATTCAACGAATAAAGAAAATTACAAGTTGTATGAAGATAATGAAGACTACTTAGAGTTCGGTACAGAGACCGCAGTAGAAACCGCAGTAGAAGAGCCTTGTATGTAATTTGCAGAATAAAGTTATCAGCATTATCAAATATAGTAATGACAAAAAGTAATTTGGCAATTTATGAATACTAAAAGCTGCGTTTCGTCATTGGCGAAACGCAGCTTTGTTTTTCTGAAAACAGCAATTATTTAACGCTTT
>JAEDHM010000144.1 GCA_016296985.1 Clostridia bacterium | reverse complement strand
AAGGTAAACTCGCCAAGATGATAAATTTTATTCTTATTGTTGACTTGCAATATATTTTTCTAAAAACTGTTTAAATTCGGTTTCGTCGCAATAGTACCAACCGAACCGCCAACCTTCTTTGCCTTCGCTTTCCCACCATTCTTGCCCAATAAAACCGATATATTCTGCCAATCCGTTTTTGTAAGATACTCTTATTGCTAATTCGTCAGATTGCACTCGATAAGGGTCTCCAAACAATATCCTACTGAACTCGATTTTTGAAAATTCGATCAAAAATTGCTCTATGTTTTTCACCGTATATACAATATCGTATTCGGTCTCGTCATGTTCTTCATCTACGTACCCCTTCATTTGCACGATAGAAATAGCGACAATCTCTTCTTCGTCAAAGGCAAACGAATAAGAGCTTGGAGTATCTCTGCACCCAGCAAACAGGATCATAGAAAATAGTATTAAAAACATAATACGCACTATCTTCATTTTAAATCCTCCTTTCACGACCTCAATTTGTATTTTATTTGTTTGTTTTGCCGAGATATCTTTCTCCCTTTACGTCGTAAACAAAACCGTTGGAATGAAGGACGAGGTCGCCTTGCTTATAGCCTAAAAATTTACTGCCATATTTGAATTCCATATACTTGGCTACGTTGTCCCTATCCGTCCAAAGGGGGGATTTGTCGCAGGGGCGCATTAGGTCCCCATAACACGCGCGCAGGCAATACAATATAGTAATCGCTTGTCCTTCGCTGGCGAAAATAATCTTTTCAGGATGGCGCTCGGGAGAAACTTTGCTCCAAGAATTGAAGTGGGCAAACCACCAAAGTTCATTTTGGTGAGTTTTGTGATAGGTATCGCAATAATACGCCCAAAGCAAGGCTCCTGCGAAAAATTTTGGATTGGGCGCTCTTTTTTCCCAATCGAAAAAGTGATAGAGGATCATTTCGGTGGTCCATTGGTAAATATCACCCTCGCAATACTTGAGCATGGTTTTCACCTCAAGGTCGTCAAGTCCCAACAAGATGCCGATAAATTTTACGCTACCTTCAAGCCCGTCAAGGCGAGAGGTGTTGTCGGTAACCTGTTTACGGAGCGTTTTTGCAATCTCAACAAAAGCGTCAAACTCTTTTACCGCCCAGTCCATAGTTCGTTGAGAAAGAGGGATTTCGAAGTCGTCGGGATTTTTGAGTTTTGCCATAAACAAGGAAAAGTCACGAGCAAAATCGGAAACTTCGGCGCATTTGGTAAGAGGAACAAACTCTTCAAGCCTACTTTCGGGGGTTATGGTGATTTTTTCATAATTCCTTACGTCGATTTGGCTTTTGTAGTTGTGCATGGTGTCTATGATTTTGCCTTGGTAAAAAAGGTGCAATCGGACTAGGTTGTTGGCGTGATTGGTTATTTTGAAAAAGCCGTGAGCAACGCCGTTGTTGTAAAAACCTTCTTCACGTTCGTTGGTTTTAGCGTTTTCCAAAACGCCGTAGCCGTGACGTTCGTCCATACTAAAACCGCCCTCGTAAACGTCGCCGTTAGCAAAAGTCAATTTGCCCTGTCCGTCGTATTGATCGTCTCGCCAGTCACCCTCGTAAACGTCACCGCCAGCAAGACGTAAAGTGCCCTTTCCAACCCTTTTACCCTCTGAATAACCGCCTTCATAAACCCAGCCTTCAGTCGAGGTATAGCGTCCTTGACCATTATAGTCGCCATTGTACCAACCGCCAACGTAAACGTCGCCGCCAAAAAACTTGTAAGTTCCCTGACCGCAGTGCTTGTCGTCTTGCCACTCGCCGTCATAGACGTCGCCGTTTTTGTAACGCATAACGCCATGGCCGTTGAAACATTCGCTTTGAAAATCTCCTTCGTAAACGGTTCCGCTGGAAAAATAGTATTTTCCCTTGCCGTTTAGTTTGTTGTTCTTGTACTCACCTTCGGTGTGCCACCCGTCGTCGCTGTGATATTCACCGTGTCCGCAATAACTGTCGTGTTGGAATTCGCCTTCGTAATAAGAGCCTGAATCAAAGGTTTTTTTGCCAAAACCGTGCATTTCGTTGCGGTACCAATCGCCTTCGTAAGAGGTGCCGTCGTCGCTCCACGTTTTTTTGCCCTTGCCGTGAAATTCGCCAATTTCGTTTATTTGACCGCTGTAATGACCGTCAAGAGGCTTGTCGTACTCAACGGTTTTCAAAACCTCGCCAATGGTTATATCGTCTAGGCGTAAGGTGGGGTTTGTTCCACGGCCAAGGTGATATTGAGTCAAGGGGAAAGAGCGGGGAATAAACTCGTAAAATTCTTCATACTCAACACATTCTCCGGTGGGAAGGGTAAGCCTTTTTTTGCCAGAATTGATATAGGTCGAAAGTTTATCCCCTGTGAAAAAACCGCAAAAGACGTAGCCACTTGCAATAACGTAATGACCATAGCCGTCGCAAAGGTCCTTTTTGAAATTGCCTAAATATAAGTCACCGTTTCGGAAAAGTCGTATTCCCCTACCGTTAGCGAGCCCTTCGCTTATTTCGCCTACGTATTGGCTACCGTCAACAAAAGTTTTCGAGCGGTGGATTTGGGGATTAAAATCCGCATTGTCAAAAAGGCTTTGCGCAATTTGGGTAAGGTCGTGTACGACAAAAGCCCTGCTTGATGCAGGGAAAGATGCCTTTATTCCAAAAAAGTCAAATTGCAGTTTTTCTTGTTCCATATAAAACCTTTACTATAGACGGTAATACCGTCGTGTTATGGTGTCCTTCCTTGTGAAAAACAACTGACTATGTACCGTCTGCTCAACCGTAGTACTGTCATTCAGAGCGTAGCGAAGAATCTCCTGGGAAGGTCGTTTATCCTTATGAAAGTACCCGACCTAGTACCGTCATCTCGAGCGTAGTCCTGTCATTCAGAGCGAAGCGTGGAATCTCCTGGGAAGGACACCGCATACACGCCACAGCGTGATGATATACAACGACTAGCGTTGATGA
>JAEDHM010000031.1 GCA_016296985.1 Clostridia bacterium | reverse complement strand
TACGACCGCCCTTAACAACCTTAGTTACGCGGTTCATGGAAATGGTAACCTTGTCAAACGGGTCTCTGGGTTGTTCGTTTCTGTTGAACTTATCATCACGTCTTGCCATATTACACCTCCTAGAACTTCAAACCGGCTGCTCTTGCGCCGTCAGCAACTTGTGCTACTCTGCCGATATAAAGATATCCACCACGATCAAACACTACTTCGCTGATTCCTTTTGCAATTGCTCTTTCGCCTGCAATTTTTCCAACGTAGTTTGCTGCTTGGGACTTGGTCATATCCTTAACTGCTTCTCTGATATCCTTTTCTACGTCACTTGCAGCAGCCAAAGTGGTGCCGTTTACGTCGTTGATGATTTGAACGTAGATGTGCTTTTCACTGCGATAAACATTGAAACGGGGTTTTTCGGCAGTTCCGGAAATTTTATTTCTTATTCTGTTATGCCTTTTAACTCTTTCAGCATTTTTATCAATTTTATTTATCATATCCTAATGACCTCCTTATTTACCTGCAGCCTTTCCTTCCTTCTTCACAATAACTTCATCCTTATAACGGATACCGTAAATGTGATAGGGATCGGGAACCTTGATGGCTCTGATGTCTGCGGCAACTTGACCAACGAGTTCTTTATCGATACCGGATACTTTAACTTCGCCAGCGGATATAACGTCGATTTTGATGCCTTCGGGAGGAGTAATTTCTACTTCGTGGCTGTAACCTACGTTAAAGCCAACTTTGTTTCCCTTAGCAACTGCTTTGTAACCAACGCCTTCGACTAACAAGGATTTTTCATAACCCTTGCTTACGCCGATTACCATGTTGTTCAACAAAACTCTGGTCAAACCGTGAAGTGCGTGCACTTTCTTGGTGGGATTTTCGGGACAAACAACAACGATATGGTTGTTTTCGGTTTCAAAAGTGAAGGGGCCTACGAAAGTACGGGTTAAAGTTCCCTTGGGTCCTTTAACGGTAACTGTGTTTCCTTCCGCGAAGGTAACTGTAACGCCTGCGGGGATAACTACGGGTAATTTTCCTATTCTAGACATACTTTACCTCCTACCAAATGAAAGCCATAACTTCGCCGCCCAATTTGGCAACGCGAGCTTGCTTGTCGGTCATGATGCCCTTGTTTGTAGAGATGATAGCGATTCCCAAACCGTTACGAACAACGGGAAGATTTTCGCTGTTTTCATAAATTCTCAAACCGGGACGGGATACTCTCTTAAGACCGCTGATAACGCCTTCTTTGTTGGGGCCGTATTTCAACGCAATCTTAATTGTGCCTTTATAATCGGTGCCGCCAACTTCTTCAACGCTCTTTACGTAACCTTCGTCCAAAAGGATTTTGGCGATGGCGAGTTTAACTTTAGAACGAGGAATGGAAACTTCGGCGTGCTTTGCGGTTAAGGCGTTTCTGATTCTTGTCAGCATATCAGCAATGGGATCTGTTGTAACCATATTGATACCTCCTCTTACCAGCTGGATTTTTTAACACCGGGAATTTGACCTTTGTAAGCCAATTCACGGAAACAAATCCTGCAAATACCATACTTTCTCAAAACTGCATGGGGTCTTCCGCAAAGTTTGCAACGGGTGTAACCACGAGTAGAGAACTTGGGTGTTAACTTTTGTTTATTTTTCAATGACGTTTTTGCCATAAATTACCTCCTTAGCGCGCAAAGGGCATACCTAACAACGTAAGAAGCGCTTTTGCTTCTTCGTCGGTCTTTGCCGTTGTTACGACACAAATATCCATACCACGGGTCTTTTCGATTTGATCGTAACTGATTTCGGGGAATATAAGTTGCTCTTTAACGCCCATAGCGTAATTGCCTCTTCCGTCAAAGGAATTAGCGGAAACTCCCTTAAAGTCTCTTACTCTGGGGAGAACGATAGATACGAGCTTGTCCATAAAGTCGTACATTCTGCCGGCTCTTAAAGTAACTTTAACGCCAACGTTCATGCCTTCTCTTACTTTGAAGTTTGCTACGCTCTTCTTAGCTTTGGTGATTATGGGCTTTTGTCCGGAAATCTGTTGCAATTCACCAACTGCTACTTGGAAACTTTTGCTGTTGTCTTTAACGTCGCCCAAACCCATGTTGAGAACGATCTTTTCAAGACGGGGAACTTCGTTGACGTTTTTGTAGTTGAACTTTTTCATAAGTTCGGGTACTACTGTTTCCTTGTAGAGGGTTTTAAGTCTATATTCGCGATTTTCGGTACCTCTTGCATCGGTTGCAAGTCCTTTAGCAACCTGACCTTTCTTTTCTGCCATACTACTCTATCCTCCAATTATTCTGCTGAAACAGGTGCTTCGGGTTTTTCTTCTGCAACCTTTTTCTTTGTGGTCTTTTTAACTGCCTTTTTAGCAGTAGCCTTTGCTTTTGCTTTTACATCCAAGGATGCTCCGCAATGTTTGCAGGTTCTGGTCTTTTTGCCATCGATAACGGTGTGAGCTACACGGGTCTTCTTGTGGCAAGAAGGACAGATGATCATAGCGTTGCTTGCATCGAACAAAGCGGGTTGTTCAACGATTCCGCCCTTGTCTTGAGCAGTGCGAGGACGCATGTGGCGATGAACGATGTTTACGCCTTCAACCATGATTTTGCCTTCGCTTCTTGCTACTTTAATAACTTGACCGGTCTTACCCTTGTCTTTTCCTGCAATAATTTGAACTGCGTCGTTTTTTCTGATATCCATAGTTGACCTCCTTAAAGCACTTCGGGAGCCAAGGAAACTATTTTCATGTATTCCTTATCTCTCAATTCTCTTGCAACTGGCCCAAAGATACGGGTACCGCGAGGTTGCTTTTGGTTGTCGATAATAACAGCTGCATTGTCGTCGAATCTGATGTGAGAGCCGTCGGGTCTGCCGATGCCCTTTGTTGTTCTTACGATAACTGCTTTTACGACGTCGCCTTTCTTAACTGTTCCGCCGGGAGTGGCTGTTTTTACGGAAGCAACGATAACGTCACCGATGTTTCCGAACTTTCTAAAGGAGCCGCCCAGCACTTTGATGCACTGTATAACTTTTGCGCCGGTGTTGTCGGCTGCGATTAAACGTGTTTCTGGCTGTATCATATTCTGCCTCCTTCTTATTTAGCCTTCTCGATAATTCTCACAACTCTCCATCTTTTATCCTTGGAGAGAGGACGAGTTTCGGCAATTTCTACTTTGTCGCCTACACCGCACTCGTTGTTTTCGTCGTGTGCCTTGTAGTTGTCAGTCTTGCGCACCGTCTTTTTGTAAAGAGGATGCTTATATCTTGTTTCGATCATTACCACACAGGTTTTGTCCATCTTGTCACTTACAACGATGCCTGTTCTGGTTTTTCTTAAAGTTGTTCTTTTTTCTTCCATAACACTACCTCCCATTATTTGGCCTTCTTAGCGCCTTTAACAGGTTCTAACGCAGGGTTGAGTTCTCTCAAACGAAGAACGGTTTTAACTCTTGCGATATCTTTTTTGCAGTTGCCCAATTCGCAGGTGTTTTTCAGTTGACCGGCGGAATGTTGGAAGCGGAGATTGAACAACTTTGCCTTCAACTTTGCCAATTCGGCTGTCAAATCGGCTGTAGCCATTTCATTGTATCTATTAGCCTTCATTATTCTTCACCACCTTCTGAAACTTCTTCTTTCTTTACGATTTTGCACTTAACGGGCAATTTGTGAGATGCGAGTCTTAATGCTTCTCTGGCATCAGCATCAGCGATACCGGCCATTTCAAACATAACTCTACCGGGTTTTACTACTGCTACCCAATATTCGGGAGAACCTTTACCGCTACCCATACGAGTTTCGGCGGGTTTCTTAGTAACGGGCTTGTGAGGGAAAATGTCTATCCACACTTTACCGCCTCTCTTGGTGAAACGAGTCATTGCGACACGGGCTGCTTCGATTTGGTTAGAGGTAATCCAACCGCATTCTGCTGCCACTAAACCGTATTCGCCGTAAGCAATAACATTACCCTTGTGGGCTGCGCCCTTCATTCTTCCGCGCGCTTGACGTCTGCGCTTAACTCTTTTAGGCATTAACATTATGCTTCACCTCCTTCCTTATTAACGGCTTTCTTGGCAATGATTTCACCCTTGTAAATCCATACCTTAATACCCAACTTTCCGTAGGTGGTATCAGCTTCGGCAAAGCCGTAGTCGATATCAGCTCTCAAAGTTTGAAGAGGAATGGAACCGGTGTGATATTGTTCAGTTCTTGCTATCTCGGCGCCGTCTAATCTGCCGGATACCATGGTTTTAATACCGCTTGCGCCTGCCTTGGTTGCTCTCATCATAGCCATCTTCATTGCGCGACGGAAGGAAACTCTTCTTTCCAATTGGCTTGCGATGTCTTCTGCTACTAATTGAGCATCTCTGTCAGGGCTCTTGATTGCTACGAACTCGATCAAAACGCTCTTAGGATTGTGACCGTTTGCTCTGCAGATCTTAGCAACTTCGCGTCTGATGGTTTCAGTACCGCTACCTTCTTTACCGATCATAAGACCGGGACGGCCGGTATAAACCTTTACGCGGATATATTGATCGCAACGCTCGATAACGATTTTGCTGATACGAGGCTTGTCGTCCAACTTTCTTACGGGCTTTGCATCTGCGCTTTGCTCAGCAACTTCTTCAGCTGCCTTTGCTACTACGGGCTTGTAAACGTCCTTGATAAAGTGTCTGATTTGAGCGTCTTCCAAAATGTAATTTCCGAAATTCTTCTTTCCGGCAATCCATTTTGCTTCCCAATCTTTATTGATACCTATTCTTAAACCGTTAGGATTAACTTTCTGTCCCATAATTACCTCCTACTTAACCTCGTCGAGAACGATAGTGATGTGACTTGTTCTCTTAAGGATGCGATATGCTCTACCCTTTGCTCTGGGCTGAATTCTCTTAAGAACGGGGCCCTGGTTAGCGTATGCTTCTGCAACGTACAAATCGCTTTTTGCCATGTCAAGGTTGTTTTCTGCGTTTGCTGCAGCGGAATTCAAAACCTTGAGGATGGGAGCGCTTGCGGATTTGGGGGTATTTTTGAGAGTAGCAACTGCATCATTGTAGCTCATTCCCCTGATTACGTCCAACACGATTCTAACCTTGAAGGGAGAAATGCGGATGTATCTGGCGGTAGCATGAGGACGCTTGTCTGCATTTGCTTGACGTCTTGCTGATTTTTCTTTAACTCTGGTAGCCATAATACCCTCCTCTTATTTTCCTGTGGCGTTTTTGGAACCCGAGTGTCCCTTGAATGTACGGGTGGGAGCGAACTCGCCGAGTTTGCAACCTACCATATCTTCGGTAACGTATACGGGAACGTGTTTTCTGCCGTCATGAACTGCTATTGTGTGACCGATGAAGGAAGGGAAAATTGTGGAAGATCTTGACCAGGTCTTTACAACTTTTCTTTCTGCCTTGCCGGCGTTCATAGCTTCTATTCTGTTAAACAACCTTTCTTCTACATAAGGTCCTTTTTTAACGCTTCTGCTCATTTCGATTCCTCCTAGTTAATACGCTTGATGATGAACTTGTTGCTTCTGTTCTTCTTCTTGCGTGTCTTATATCCAAGTGCAGGTTTACCCCAAGGTGTTACAGGGGTAGCCATACCGATAGGCGACTTGCCTTCGCCACCGCCGTGGGGGTGGTCGCAGGGGTTCATTACAACACCGCGGACTGTGGGACGAACACCCATGTGTCTCTTACGGCCGGCCTTACCGATGGAAACGATTTCGTTTTCCACGTTGCCTACGGTACCGATTGTTGCTCTGCAGGTGAGAGGGATATATCTCATTTCACCGCTGGGCATTCTTACGATAGCGCCCTTTGCTTCTTTTGCCATCAATTGAGCGAAGATACCTGCGCTTCTGGCGATTTTACCACCACGACCGGCGTTAAGCTCGATGTTGTGGATTGTTGTACCTACGGGGATGTTTGCCAAAGGCAAGCAGTTACCAACTTTGATGTCGGAATCGGGACCGCTCATTACGGTGTCACCAACTGTAAGTCCAACGGGTGCGAGAATGTATCTCTTTTCGCCGTCCGCATAAACCAACAAAGCGATGTTAGCTGTACGGTTAGGATCGTATTCGATAGCAGCGACTCTGGCAGGGATGTTATCCTTATTGCGCTTGAAATCGATAATTCTGTATTTTTGTCTATTTCCACCACCGATATGTCTTACGGTGATTCTTCCGTTAACGTTACGGCCACCACTTTTGTTGAGGGAAATCAACAAGGATCTTTCGGGAGTTTTCTTTGTGATTTCTTCAAAGGTGGAAACGCTCATGAAACGACGGGCGGAAGTTGTAGGTTTATATCTTTTAATTCCCATTGTGCACCTCCTAGTTCAAGCTATCGAAGAACTCGATTGTCTTGCTGTCTTCAGTGAGTTGAACGATTGCCTTTTTGTAGTCGGGTCTTTTACCAACGGTAACGCCACGTCTTTTGGTTTTGCCCATTACGTTTACGGTGTTTACCTTAGCAACCTTTACGCCAAATATTTCTTCAATCGCCTGTTTGATTTCCGTCTTGTTGGCGTTTACGTCAACCTTGAAGGTGTATCTCTTAAAGGCGATGCCGCTGTAACTCTTTTCGGTTAAAACGGGCTTTTTAATGATGTCGTAACTATTCATTGTAAGCCTCCTCTATGGAACGGATAGCTGCTTCGGTCATCAAGCACTTGCTGTGTGCTACTACGTCGTAAACGTTGATGAGGTCTGCGTCTATAACCGTAACTCTGTCAATGTTTCTTGCTGCTCTTACTGCATCAGCGTCGTCTTTTACAACGATCAAGGTGCTTCTGTTGAAATCGAAAGCTTTCAATACGCTTGCAACTTCGCGAGTTTTGGGAGCTGTAAGATCAAAGGATTCTAAAACGGTGATTTCGTTGTCTGCCAACTTTTTGGACAAAGCGCTCTTCAAAGCTTCACGGCGCATTGTCTTGTTTACGCTTTGGGAGAAATCACGGGGCTTTGGAGCGAACACTACGCCACCTTTAATCCATTGAGGAGCTCTGGTGGAACCTTGACGTGCTTGACCGGTGCCCTTTTGTCTCCAAGGCTTGCGTCCGCCACCTCTAACCTCGGTACGGGTCAAAGCGGATTTTGTGCCTTGGCGTAAGTTTGCCAATTGAGCAACTACTACTTGATGAACAAGGGGTGCGCTGTATTCTCTGGCAAATACTACGTCGGAAACTTCGATTTCCTTTACTTCTTTCGCCAATTTGTTAAATACCTTAACTTTCATTATCGTTACCTCCTCTTAACTGTCTCTTTTACGGTAACGAGACTGCCTTTAGGACCGGGAACTGCGCCCTTAACCAAAATGAGGTTGCGAGCAGCGTCCACTTTTACTACTGTCAAATTTTGAATTGTAACGTTTTCGTGTCCGTATTGACCAGCCATCTTTCTGTTTTTGAAAACACGACCGGGATAGGTGTTTGCGGCCATAGCGCCGGGAGACCTATGAATGGGACCAGTACCGTGAGTCATAGGTCCAACACGGTGAGCATTCCATCTTTGGATGACACCTGTGAAACCGCGACCTCTGGTAACACCGCTTACGTCAACTCTGTCGCCTGCTGCAAATACGTCGCAATTGATGGTGTCGCCAACTTTCAAACTTGCAGTGTCGATTTTAAGCTCTCTTAAATATCTCATGGGTTTGATGCCGGCAGCCTTGAATTGACCTGCGTCAGGCTTGTTAACCTTGTTTTCACTGATGGATGCAAAAGCTACTTGAGCTGCTGCGTATCCGTCCTTTTCTACTGTCTTAATGTGTACAACGGGACAGGGACCTGCTTCAATCACCGTTACGGGGATTACGGTACCGTCAGCTGCGAACACTTGAGACATACCCAATTTTTTTCCAATGATTGCTTTATTCATGGATAAAGTTCACCTCCGAATATATTATTGAATTGATTCCTAAATTAAAGTTTAATCTTAATATCTACGCCTGCGGGGATGTCAACGGTCATAAGGCTGTTTACAACTTTACCGGTGGGGTTGTAGATGTGAATTAAACGCTTGTGAGTGCGCATTTCGAATTGTTCTCTGCTGTCCTTATACTTGTGGGGAGCACGGAGAATGGTTACAACTTCTTTTTCAGTAGGAAGAGGAATAGGTCCGCTGATTTTAGCGCCGTTTTCCACTATAACGCTTGCGATCTTTTGTGCAACGTCATCTACCAACTTGTGGTCGTAAGCCTTTAACTTAATGCGAATTGTTTGTCCTGCCATTTGAGAGTACCTCCTGTTATAACTCTGAAATATGTTTCTAATCCGTGCGTTTCCTTTTCCCGCTAAATTTTTGGCAAACATAGTTTGCCATCCATTAACGCCCGATTGATCGAACTAGTCCCGGTGAACTATCCCCGAGATAAGGGTAACCTCACCTTTCATCCGTCTAGCGGTTCAACGCGCGAACACGGCAATTATATTTTATTTATAAATAACTGTCAAACGTTTGAAAAGGTTTTTTTCACTTTTCTCAAAAAACTTTATTAAATTTTCTTAATAATTGAAAAATAAGAGATTTTTTGCGATTTTTACCGTTTTTCTTGTGAAAATTCTCCTCCTCTCTCCTATTCAAGCCTGTAAAATACAGGGGAAATTGCCCTGTATTTGAGGATTTTTTCACTTTAAAAGCACCCTTTTTTATAAAAAAATAACTCCATCCTTCACCGAGAATGACGATATCCCTTTTTTTATCCTTTTCAGAGGGTCTTTTAAGCGGATTTTTGCTAAATTCTGGCTTGCCAAGGGAGTGTTGTAAAGGTTAATTAAAAAGACAACGATAAATAACGTATACCATCATATTATTTACCGGCAATAAAAAGCATGGTGATATTTCTTTGTGAATACAAATAAAAAAGGCTCTAGCAATGGGTGATGTTCTTAGCGGAGAATTTATATTTTGAGCAAAGTGCAAGCATCGCATTTGACTAGTTAAACGCAAATATGGGCTAAGCCCAAACCCTTATTACAAACAGAAAGAGATAACAAATCGTGTTCGTCGAAATGTATCTCTTTTTCTGTTGGTATAATAGTGATATTCTTTGCTGACGCAAAGAGTGATATTGTCGCACAGCGACAGTGATATTGAAGCCTTGCGGCTTCAGTGATATTCTATTCGCCCTAAACTTGCGCAGCAAATATCACTCGGCGTAAGCCGAATATCACTGCGTAGCAATAGAACTCGCCGAAGGCGAATAGAGTTAGCGTGATACTCCGTTAAGAGTATCACGCTAAGCACCAGAGCCGTTATTTTATTTTATAAAACCGTCAAAATTGGCAACGGAGAGGATTTTTCCGTTATCGTCAGAGATTTCAACGGTGAAAACGCAACTATGTTTTTCCTTTGCAATAAAACGGGACCTTGCATAAACGTGGGAAGTATAAAGCGCAGGGGAAAGATAGGTTATATTTCCGCTTTGCGTAACCGCATTTTCAAAAAGATAGTTGGCGTGTACACCGAAAGCAAAATCCGCAAGGGCAAAAAGCAAACCGCCGTGACCTACGCCGTTGGCGTTTAGGTGTTCTTCCCGAAGTTCTACCTTGCAAAGCACGTAATCGGCGCAAAGTTCCTCTATTTCTATTCCGCAACTTATGGCGAATTTATCTCTGTTTAGTCTTTCCTTAAGTTTTATCGCTTTTTCGTCCATAACAAACTCCTAATCTATATTCCTGACAATATATTCCGCATAGGCGCCGGCAACGTCAACGCCCGTTACCCTCTCCCCTTCTGCAAAGAAGGCGTTACTGTTTACCTCGGTCAAAATCGGCTCGCCGTCACGCCCTATCAAAAGGTCGCAAGCGCAGTAGTCAAGTCCTAAAATCTCGGCAACTCTTTCAGCGGTTTGGATATAGGATTGAGGAGGAGTAAAAGGTTTTCCCTTTCCTCCCATTTCTACGTTTGAGCGAAAGTCGGATTTGTTTTCTCTCATAAAACTTGCCACCGCTTTTCCACCTACTAAGATTACTCTTATATCCTTTCCCTTGCTTGAGGAAATATACTCTTGATAAATATGAGGTAATTTGAGCCAACGCTTTCTTGCCTCGAAAAGTTCTTCCCTCGTTGAGCAAAGTTCCACCTCTTTACCAAGAGAGCCAAAGCAACCTTTTACCACGATGGGATAGTCAAGATACTTTTCAATCTCGGAAAGAAAAACCCCTTTGTCCTCACCGGCATAGAAGAGAGTAGATGCGATAGTCCTAGGCATCGCAACCCCTTTGTTTGCCAACGCGATATGGGTAAGCATTTTGTCGTCGCAAAGTCTTATGCTTTCAGCAGAGTTGAAAAGACGGAGCCCCAACCCCTCAAGCATTTGCGCTACGTAGTTGTCCTTGTCCAAAAAGAGGACGAAGTCGGGCATAGAGAAACAAGTAAGGGCTATATCACCCTTACCTGTTAGGTAGGCGACAACCTTGTCCGTCGTTACGGTCTCAGTTGCCACGCCTCTTTTTTCTAATTCTTCTTTAAGTCTTAAATAGCGGTTTTCAGATGATGGACTTGCGTGAAAACCGTTTTGAACTATTAAACACTTTTTCATTCAGCCTCGGGTTTTCTTGTATAGTGGTAGTGATAGTTTACGTATTCCTTCTTCTTGTTTTGATAGAGCAAGAAGTGTGATGCAAGAGCCTCGCTTATCAACAACTTAGCGTATTTGAGCATACTGGTTGCATCTAAATCCAAAGTGGTAGGAATATTGGAATAGGCTCGAACAGCGCCGAGATCGTAGTGGCCGTACTTTCTTACGTTGTATTCGTCGGGATTTAGGGCAAGGTGTAAACGAAGTTTTCCGCCGTTTAAGGTAATCTTTGCAAGCAAGTATCCGCCTTGACGGAATACGTCTCCGCTGACGGTGGTTTTTGAATTAACCTTGCGGTAGGACATAAGTTCGTTCTTTACTTCGCAATAGAGGTATTTTTGAAGGTTGCTTGCATCAAGCATCTTCAACTCGAAGGCGTTAAACTCGGCGATCATTTCGGGAGTAGCCTCACCCAAACTTTCGTCAAAGTAGTTTTCAGCCATCTCCTCTTCGTATCTTTCCTCTTCCTCTTCCATAGCGTTAAGCTTGTCAAGTTCTGCTTGCGCTTTTGCTATTTCCTCTTCAAGAGAGGGCTTTTGAGGAGCAGCGGGGCCTTTCTTTGCTTCCTTTTTTGTTTCGGGGGCTTGCTTTATGTCGTCGATTCCGAAAGCAACCATCTTGCCGTCTTCGTCAACACGGACAAGCTCTCCGTCCTTGTTTTTAATCCAATAACCCTTAGCGTCTGCTTTAGGCGTCTTACGCTTGTTGATTACAACGGTAAGTCCTTCGGGGTTAAGGTTAAGCTCTTTCAATACGGCGGGAATAGGAGTTTCACGGCGCTTAGGCAAGGTGGGTTTTGCAGACTCGGGCATTTCATCCTCTTCCACCTCTTCCTCGGCAACAAACTCTTCTTCGGGCTCGCCTTCGTATTCTTCCTCTACCTCTTCTTCGGGAACAGGCTCTTCGACAGGTTCTTCAACTTCTTCTTCGGGCTCCTCCTCTTCGGGTTCTTCATACAAAGGCTCTTCCTCGATTATGGGAGCAACCTCGGGTTCTTCCTCTTCTTCCTCAGGGGTAGGTTCTTCTTCTACCTCTTTCTCATCTTCTTCCTCTTCGATTTCGGTATCAAATTCCGAGAGGTCGGCTTCTTCTTCCTCGGGTTCGTCGTGATCATCCTCTTCTTCCTCGGGTTCTTCAGCGTCGCCAATGATAACCATAGGTTCTTCTTCCTCGTGAGATTCTTCGTATCTCACTTCCTTAACCCAACCCAAGGTGATAAGATCTTCGAGAGGCATATAAGGATATTCTTTCGCAAAATCAAAATAAGCGCCTTCTTTAAGTTCGGGGATGGTATACAAATCCATCATAAAGTCGATAAGGCGTAAAGCCCTTCTCAAACTTACGCTACCCTTAACTTTCAGCATACAAGGTACGAAAGCGTACTTTTTGGTGTGGGATTTATCTTTGGGGTGATATATGTTTTTAGGAACGATATTTGTATCAAGGGCAAGGAAAACTCTTACGCTCTTTCCGCGAATAGCAAGTTTCGCCATTTGCTTTCTGCCAAAGTTGAAACTGTCGTAATCCCAGCTTACTCTGTGCTTAATCTTATAGAAAGAGAGAAGTTTGTTTGCCAAAAGTTCGTAACAACTCTTCAAGAAGTCGGAAGTTTGGCTCATCCTTGCGGAGAAGGAATATTTATAGCGAATAACCGTCTTTACAAAGGGGGCGTGAGGAGCCTCTACCAAGATAGAGGTACGCACAGGCTTGATAAGTCCTTGTTGAACAAGGGCTGCATCGGTGGCGTAAATAAGGTTTTCGGCAAAATAAACGTAGTCGTAATCCCTAATTTCAGGAATGGTCAAAGCGTCCATCATCATATCGATAAGACGGAAAGCGCGATGCAAACCGACCTTCGTTTTTACCTTTACCATCAAGGGAACGTCAGCGTAGCGTTTTACGTGACCTTTGTTTCTTTGGTGATAGGTGTTGAAAGGTACGGAATCGGGATCAAGGGCCAAGTAAAGACGGATATACTTTCCGCGCATAACAACCTTTGCCAAAAGATCTCTGCCAAAGCGGAAACTTTCACAGCTCCAACTTTCTCTGCTCTTAATTTTGTAATAGGAAAGCAAACGATTTTTGAGTGCGCTGTAATAACCCTTGAGTTCTTTACTTGCTTGTATAACTCTACTCATATGAGAACGGTTATAACGATATGCGTATACCATCCTCTTTCCCTCTTCAACGGAAGGTTTTTCAGGAGCAGGCTTCGGGGCCTCTTCCTCAACGGGCGCAGGTTCTTCAACGGCTTCCTCTTCTTCGGGGTCGTCGTTATCATCTTCCTCAACGTCGGGAATATCCTCCAAAATTTCGTCGTCGGCAAGTACGCGCTCCTTAACCTTGACAAAGCCCTTTTCAATCATAGCCTCAAGGGGCATATAATCCCAAAGTTGAGAATAGGAAAGATAGACGTATTCCTTTTCCTCGGGAATATCGTGGTTTGCCATAAGCATATCTACCAAACGCAAAGCGCGGTCAAGACCTACGTCGGTTTTAACCTTTACCATGCAAGGCACTTGCTCGTACTTTTTAATAGAGCCTTTATCCCTTTGGTGATAGGTGGCAAAGGGCAAATCTTCGGGATTTATGGCGAGATAGAGATAGATACACTTTCCGCGCATGGTGACTTTTGCCAAAAGTTCACCGCCAAAACGGAAACTGTCCTCTTTCCAAGAATCTCTGCATTTTACCTTGTAATAGGAAAGGAAGCGGTTTTTAATTTTTTCGAAATAAATCTTAAATTTTGTTTCCGCTTGAATAAGGTTTGCGTTTAAGGAATAATCAAAAACCTCAACGACACGTTCACCTTGTTGATTGATATACTCTTTTCCGTACTTTTTCATATCGTCTCTCCAAAAGGAATTAGCGAAATGCGCTTTTTTTATTATACAAAACCTTCCCCTTTTTGTCAATACACATACCTTGCCCCTTTCCTCTATAATTCCTCAACCTCAAAGCCCAAGCCCCCTCTCTGTCATTCAGAGGGCTTGAATAGCCCGAAGAATCTCCTGGAAAGGGTAATCCCTAAGGAGAAGCAACACCCCACCGTCATCCCAAGCGTAGTCTTGTCA
>JAEDHM010000030.1 GCA_016296985.1 Clostridia bacterium | reverse complement strand
AATCCCAACAGGGATTTATATCACGCGTGTGTCAACACGCAATAAAGCCCTGCTTTGCCTTAATTGTTGTTTGTAATTTTGTTTGTCGTGGTTGTTCCGGCGTGTTTGTAAAAGTCGGGTTTCTTTTCGGTGTCGCCTTTGTCAAAGCCTTTCAAAAGTTTATCCAATGCGTCAAGACAAGAAGGACCGTTAAAACCAAAGGTTTCCGCTGATATTTCGCCGTTTTCTCCAATTTCTACTACTATTTGTTTTTCAGCCATAATCTTCCCTCCTAGTCGTTTCGTATCAAAACAAGTTTGATTTTGCCGTTTTCCTGCTTTTCTTGTACGTTATAGCCCATACTTTTCGCCCTTAGGGAGATCATTTTTTTCATACCTTCCTTCATCCAATCGGAAAAGTTATCAACGTAGTTTTTCACTTGATTTCCAAAACTGTCATAGGCGTTTTTAATCTTTTTGTCATAGGTTATACCGTTTGAGCGAGTAGAAAGGGTACGGCGATCCATAACCTTTTTTTCAAGCTCCTCGATTGCGGAAACCGAATAAGAGCCCTTTTCTTGTACCTGCTCGATTGCCTTTTGCAAAGCCTTTTCTTCCTCGATTATATCTTGTTCTGCCAAAAAGTTGTTTAAGGCCTTGTTGACTTCTCGTCTAAGTTTTGCATCAGGCTCAAGTCCTTCAACGTCGGAGAAAAGGTCCTCTTGGCAATTTAGCACCGACAAAAAGCCGAAAACTCGGTCGGTAACCACAAAGTTTTCCCCCTTTATGGTGCAACTGACTTGTCCCGTCAAAAAACCGAAGGCCTTTGCAATCTCTTGAAAGTCCTTGTGGGTGCCGTAAGCGTCGTTGACCATAATCCACTTTTTGTCCTTGTAAACCGTCATATCCTTAAGATAGGTTTTCAGTTTTGAAAACCTTCCCTTAAAACACTCGATCAACTTTTTTTCCATTTCAGACAAACTTTCGGGGGATATGTCCTTAAGCTCGACGGTAAGTTTTTTGAAAGCCTTTATTCTTCTTATACTGCTCATATTATCTCCTTTCTACCACCAGTTGGGCATTTTGGGTGATAGCGTATTTTCTTGCATCGTCCACCTCGTCGCTATCCGAAAAAGCCACGAAGGTTTTGCCGTCCTTGATATAAAGCCCGAATTTGTCGGGAAGGGGCGCCGTAATCAGCTTGTCAAGAGCGGTGATTATTTGTTTTAAAAAGTCCATATACCTCAAAAAGTATAGGTCGGTAAAATCGTAAAAGAGTTCTACCTTGCTTGTTTCCTTATCCCCTCTAACACGAAGGAAGGCGACCTCGTCCCCTCGGGACTGCTTTTGCTTTTGGCAAAGTTCTTCAAGGTAGTCAAGATATGCCCTTCTTCCAGAAACCGCGCGTTTGGGTTTTTCACCCTCAGCCCTCTTTTTGATAGCCATAAGGTTTGCTCGCTCGGTTTTAAGCCTTTCAATCCTCTTTTCCGTGCCTAGGTCGTCGGGGTTTGCCTTCAACTGTTTTTCCCTTTCCTTAATCTTTTTGGAAAGGGCGTCGATTTCCCCTTGTATGGAAGTAAGCCTGTCACTGTCTTGGGTATCGGAAACTTGATCGAAGATTTCAATAAAAAGTTCTTTGGCGTTTCCTAGGTAGTAGTTTACCGTGTTTTTTTCTCTTTTAAGCCAAGCGATAAAACTTTCATCTCCCTTGTTTGCGTAGGCGATAATTTTCTCGTTGGCGTAGTCAAGCTCGAAGGCGAGGGTTTCAAGTTCGCTTTTTCCTTGAGAGGAAAGGGGAGTTATTGACTCGATCATTTGAGAAAGTTTTTGAGGTTTGAAAGCCCTATTCCAACCCTTTATCCCATTGTGCCACAAGTTGTTTTTCGGGTGAGGCAAAAAGGACTTGTCAAGGTAGGGGGGAGTAATGGTAAAGGTGCATATAACCGCCCTATATCTTGGAAAATAATGATTTACATCCTCGGGGAAAGGAGGGGCCTGATTTATCCTTTCAAACTCGTCGAAACTTTCGCATTGATAGGTTTTTGAAAGTTCCATAGTCTCAAGACTGTCAAAGGGGGTGAGGGTTTTGTCATAGAAAACGTACAATCCGGTTTCCCTTTGAAGGGGTGAGGGCGTTTGTTGCAAAATAAAGGGGGCGCGATAGGTGATTTCCCTAAATTCGGAGTGCTTTATCTTTATCAAAATAGGATCTTTTTCGGGGGATAAAACACGGTAAACCTCTCCGTCCTCACCTACGCCGTAAACACCGCAAGCACTACCTTCCCAAAACATAGGTATAAGGTTTGGTATAGGATTTTTTGCGCTTTGTTTGAGGTAGATTTTTTTCAAACCTTGCACGTAGTTTACCTTTTGTCCTGCTTGCGCGCGAGAGAGGGCAAACTCTTCAAGGCGTTTATCTTTGTCGAAAACCGTAAGGTGGGAAAGAGAGGAAAAAAGTTGATCCTCGGTTTTTCTTGCGCTTTCAAGTTGAAAGTATTTCCACAAGAAAATATCCGTAGTTTGATAGGTTTCCTCAAGCAAAAGAAAGTTGAAACGTCTTTCTTCGGTGTCAAAACCGATAAAGTTTACGTTGGCGTTTTTGTCGATTTTGCAATATCTGAACAATATGCGGTAATTACTGCACCACTGGTAAATTTCACGGGAGGAAAAGATTGCGAAAACCGAAACCTTTTGACTTATGGCAAACAAAAGGGGCGCATAGTCCTTTGCCATGTAAATAGAGGAAAAAACCAAGTACACAGCCTTGGCTCGAAGTAGCTCGGTTGCCGAAATTTGATGTTCGGGCAAGCGAGACGTTTCAGCGAAATGAAGGGAAGTAGGGGCTAGGAAATAGCCCTGTTGGTACAACAGTCCCTTTTCAATTCGTGTAAAAGTTTTTTCCTTAATTATTCCCATATCAGTTTTTGTCGCTCTTCTTTATAAAAGGATTTATATATTCTTGTTGCAATCTGGGGATTTCCTCTCCCAAATCCGCAACCTCTTGAGGCTCTTCGGGGCTTGCAGATCTTGCTCGCCTTTCCGCCCAACGGCGCAAGTTGTATATCGTTTCCGCCATTGTACGGGAAAGGGGACAAGTTTTTGAAATGCACTCTTCAAGGTTTTCCTGCCTTAAATCACTTTGTCCCTTGTAAAAGGCCTCGCCCAAAGCCTCGTTGATTGCCTCGGCAATTTCCGAGCCTGAAAAACCTTCGGTGATTTTTACCAATTTTTCCATGTCAAGACCAAGTTTTTTTGCATCTCTACCCTTTTCACGAAGGTGGATTGCAAAGATATTTTCCCTTTCCTTTGCAGAAGGTAAGTCAACGAAAAAGATTTCGTCAAAACGCCCCTTTCTTAAAAGTTCGGGGGGAAGAGCGCTTATGTCGTTTGCGGTGGCAACTACGAAAACCGGTTCGGTTTTTTCTTGTAACCAAGTGAGGAAGGTGCCGAAAACTCTCGCTCCTACACCGCCGTCGGTACGACCGCTACTTTTGAAGCCGGACAAACCCTTTTCAATTTCGTCAATCCACAAAACGCAAGGGGAGATTGTTTTGGCTACGTCAAGAGCATAGCGTATATTTCTTTCGCTTTCCCCTACGATACCGCCGTAAACCTTGCCTAGGTCAAAGCGTAGCAGGGGGAATTGCCACTCGTTAGCGATTGCCTTTGCGATCAAACTTTTTCCGCAACCGGGAACGCCAAGCAAAAGTACGCCTCGGGGAGTGCTTAGGCCAAAAGCTCTTGCCTCGTCGCTGTAGGCCTTGCCTCTTTTCTTTATCCAGTCCTTCAAGTTTTCTAAACCGCCTACGCTGGAAAGATATTCGGTAGGGTGATAGTATTCTAAAAGACCGCTTTTTTTGATGATTTGCTCTTTTTCACGGATGATAAGAGGAATTTCTTCCTCGGTCAACTTGCGGTTTCTTATAATCGCCTTTGAGAATGCCATTTCCGCTTCCATAACGGTAAGGCCAAGGGCGGCCTCTAAAAGTTTTGAGGTTATATCCGCCTCGAAACACTCGTCTTGATATCTTTTTACCACCGAGCGAGCCAAAATTTTGAGGGTATCTCTGTCGGGTAAGGCAAGTTCGACCACAGGTAATTCTTTGGATAATTCCTCGGGAACAAACTTTGAGGGAGCGGAAAGAATAATCGCTTTTCTAAAGTTTCCGCTATAACTGGAAGGGCGCATCATTTCCCTTAGATAACGGATATTTACAGGACTGTTGACGTCGCTGTAGGGGTGGAAGTCTTCAAGAATTAAAAACATATTTTCCTCCCGCTCGAGGTAGTATTGAATAACCTGAGGTAGCATGGTGCAATCCTCGTTGATAACCTTAAAATTGTTGCCTGCCCAAACTTTTAGGCCTGAAACACTACTCCAAGAATACCATTCTACTTCCATATCCTCGGCAACTTCGGCGACGATGGCGTGTACCCTTTGCCACTCGTAAGAGGCAACTTCAACAACCCTTGCCCCAGCCTTTATCAATATCTCAATATCTTTTACGTAACTTTCCATATTTTTTCTCCCTTTTGTGGTAATAAGATTTTAAGGTAGAAAAATCGCTTCGTCAAGACTTTCCCCCTTTTCTCTTGGGTATTATCAATTATTGTTTTACAACAAGGGGATAGGGATAATTTTTTGTTATTACTGCACCTTGGGTTATAAGAAAGGCGGAGGATATTTTGTGGCAAAACCCCTTTTTAAAAAAGGCTTATTTCCCTTGAAAGCGTAAAAAGTTATCCTATGGGGAAAATATCCACTTTCCAACACCTATTGCAAAAAAGGTGATAAAGTATTATAATGGTGGAAAAGGAGAGGATTATGGCTGACATGGTAAGGGAGCCTAAACAACAGCGCTCCATTGAAAAGAAAAACAAGATTATTGAAGCAGGCTATCAACTTTTTGCCGAGGTTGGTTATTTTAGCACTAACACCGCCGAAATAGCAAAAAAGGCAGGGGTTTCCACCGGTATTGTTTACGGCTATTTCCGTGATAAAAGGGATATTTTGCTTGAGGTTATGGAAATTTATATCCAAAAGGTTTTTCAACCTGTTTTTCAAAGGTTTGAAAGTTTGAAAGCGCCTTTGGATTTTGCCACTATTTTCTCCTCAACCCTTGACGAGATTATCGCAACCCACAACAAAAACGCTTCAATCCACCAAGCCTTGCACTCGATGACTCACACCGACGAATTGATCGAGCGTAGGTTTTTAGAGCTTGAGGACGAAATGACAAAGGCAATCGCCGAGGCATTGGAAAGATTGGGATATACTCGTCCCGACATTTTTGAAAGGGTGCATCTTGCAATCAATATAGTACAATCCCACGCCCACGAGTGCGTTTACGACAAGCACACTTATTTGGATTATAAGGTTTTGCGTGAAAAGGTTATCACCCTTTTGTGTCAACTTTTCGACTGATGGAAAAAGTGGACTTGCTTGAGTTTGAAGATATATTTGCTTGCCACCTCGACCGCTATCCAAAAATGCAGGCCGAGGATATTTATAAACTGCTTTACCAATCTGCTTTTGGGGTAGGGCATTTTTTGAAAGATAAAAAGGTCGCTTTAGACTATCTTTTGCGAGAAATGGAAAGTTGCGACAAAGGTGAAAAGCCTAAGTTTGAAAAAATCGGCAACGGTTTTATTCGCTTGAATATCTCTCGATTTTCTCCTTGCGATGCAAGTTGGATTATTGAGGAAATGGAGAAAAGTTGCGAAATCATTGGGGATAAGAGCGACTTTTTTCAGATGCTTGAAATATCAAAAAAAGTTTTGAAAAAAAGGGGATTTGACTCTCCCCTTGAAACCCTTGTAAAGAAGGCGGAAGAATTGGACTTGCCCCCAATTCACCACAGCGAAATTTTTAGAAAGCTGTATCATCCTGCGTACAGGGTGCTAAAATTTAGAAAAGAACTTGAGGATAAGTTATGAAATCAAAGGTTTATTTTACAAAAAGTTTGACTGCTTTGGACGTGGTAAGATTATACGACACCTTGGGTTTTGACCTAAAGGGAAAGGTTGCGGTAAAACTGCACTCCGGCGAGCCGGGAAACCAAAACTTTATACAAGCCGACTTTTGGAAACCCCTAATCGACAAGGTGGGTGGCGTTGTGGTTGAGTGTAACACCGCTTATGCCGGTAGGCGAAATACCACTGAAAAGCATCTTGAAACCTTGAAAGAACACGGTTGGTCCACCAATTTTGAGGTGGATTTGCTTGATGCCGAGGGTCCTGATTTGAAACTTGAAATCACGGACGGCAAGGTGATAAAGGAAAACTACGTAGGCAAAAACATAGTCAACTATGATTCTATGCTTGTCCTATCCCACTTTAAGGGACACCCTATGGGCGGTTATGGTGGCGCTATAAAACAACTTTCCATTGGCGTTGCCTCCTCATACGGAAAGGCTTATATCCACGGCGCAGGAAACCCCGAAATGATTTGGACTGCAAATCACGATTCCTTCTTGCGCTCGATGGCGGATGCGGCAAAGTCGGTGATTGAATTTTTCAAGGGGAATATCGTCTATATCAACGTTATAAAACCTAAGCGTTGACTGCGACTGTTGCGCAAAGGCCGAGGACCCTTGTATGAAGGATATAGGTATGCTTATTTCCCTCGATCCTATCGCCATTGACCAAGCTTGTATCGACCTTGTTTATTCCTCAAAGGATAGGGGGAGAAACCACCTTGTAAGACGAATTGAATCTCGCCACGGTGTGTTGACCATCGAGGCGGCGGCGGAACTTGGTTATGGTAGTAGGGAATACGAATTGATTGAAATTTAAAAGAAAAAAGCGGTAATCACCGCTTTTTGTTTTGGCTGTTTAGTGTTTTCGGATAAATAGGTAGGTGATTGCATAAAGGCAAAGGGCAAGGTTGAGCGCGCCTACCGTGATGGCAATAGGGATAAAGAAGGGGAAGATTGTGGCAAGGGCAAGAAATAGCATAACCCCTTGGGTTATTGCAAGGATAAGAAAGCCGAGGTCGATTGCCCCAACCGCTATGCTTGCTATAAGTAAAATTTTGTACAAAAGTTCTTTTTTCATTATTTTATTTCTTTCAAAAGTTCGTTATACTTGCTTTCCAATTCTTCCATAGAGGTTGCAAGGGTGCAACCGTCACTGTTTCCCTCGATCATACCGCCTGTCGATGCGACTTTTCCAACGGCGTTTTCTATGCCCTCGACATTAAGGAAAAAGTCATCTTGTACGGTACCGCCGTTGAGTAGTCCTACCACCACGCCTGCGTTTACCTTTTCGTCAAGGGTAAAGGTGTTTGCGAATACCGAGTATACTACCGCCCCTGCGTAAACAAAGCCTGCGCCACCGCCTGCGAAGGCAGTTCCATTTTCCGAAGTGGACACTTCAAGAGCGCAATTTGAGAAACAAAGGGAAACAAAGCCTGCTTTTTGATAAAAGCCGTTTTGAGTGAAAAAGGTTTGACCGCCTACAAGACCGCCTGCTACCACTTCCTTACCGCCGTAAGCGGTGATTTTGCCAAAGTTTTTGCTTTCTTGCGTATAGGTTTCGCTGTAGCCCACAAGACCGCCTACCCAAGCGTTTGAGCGTCCATAGGCTTTTATTTCCCCATGGTTTTCGCATTTCCCCACGAAGTAGAGTTCGCTTTTTGCCTCGCTATCGTAAGAGTTTCTTCCGCAAATGCCCCCAACGTAAATGGTGCTGGTTTGGGTTTCAACGGTGATATTTCCATTTTCAAAAACCTCAACCTCGCCACGGTTGATATCCTCGTAAATGATTCCAAAGTTTATGGCGGAGATACCGCCGACGATGGCAAAGAAGGGGGATTTTGCATAAACTTTTCCCTTGTTTTCGCTTTTGGTAATAAGGTTTTTGTTTGAAAGGGCGATACCGCCTGCATAGGCGGAAGGGGTGATTGAATCCCCTAAAAGGCTATTTTCCGAGGTGATTTTTCCTTCGTTGACAAAGCCTGTAATTTCGCCGTTGTTGTTGATAACGCAACCCGTTGCAATGGATTCAAGGGCGGATTCTCCCGAAGTTTCCTCAATAATCGAGGTTATATCACCGCTGTTTTTACAGTTTTCCAAAAGTCCGTCGTTGGTAACGACTATTCCTGCAGTGTTGGGATTCCACCCGGTACTGTTGGATTTTTGGGTAAGGCTTGCATTGTTTTCGCAATTTTTCAAAACCCCTTGTTGGTCGTTGGTGATACAAAGACCGCCCATATCAACGCAGGAGGCTTGAACACTTGAAGAAGGGAGGATTTTGCAGTTTTCCAAAAGTCCCTTGTTGACGGAAACAAAACCGGCGAAATAGCCGTTGGTACTACTTTCCCCCTCAAGGGTGGCGGATATTTCAAGATTACAGTTTTTTAGGACACCGATATTTTCTAAAAGGAAGGGGATAAACTTTACCCCCTCAGACCTTTCTTCATCGGAGATGCCTTCTTTGTGGGCGTAGGATACCTTTTTATCCACAAACTTGATAGTAACGTTGTCAAGTTCGCCCGTGTTGGTTTTTGCGAAAAGCGCGCTGTTTTCCTTTATGCTTTGATCCTTTGTGAAAACCAAGGTTATATTTTTGATAACACCGCTAAACTCGGTGAAAAGATAGTTTCCTTCCACCACCACCGTTTTTCCGTTTCCCTCAATTTCACCTGAAAAGTTGCCGTAATTTCCCTTTACGGTAGCGTCGGTTTGTAGAGATGAAAACTTTATCGCATCGTTTGCAAAAAGGGATTCCGCTTGATTGTTGCCTTTTATCAAAAAGGGATCGGTTTGACTGTTGCCCCCAACAAGGGTAGGTAAAATAAGGGCGAGGACAAGGGCGAGGATGGCAACGCACAAGGCGACTGAGGAGATTGAAGATATTACAACCGCCCTTTGTTTTCCCAAAGGTCCACGGGCAATGGTGATTTGGTTGTCCATAATCTCTGCCTTTCTTTGCCATTTCAGGCGGTATATCTTTTCAATCCTTTCACTTGACTCTTCTGTTTTATAAAAATCGGAAAAGGACTTTGAAAGGTGATAGTCTTCTCCCAAAATCGCAAGCATTTCAAGGGGAGTGATAAGGTTTTTTGAAAAGGTGTAAAGGCGCAACGCCTTTCCTGCTTTCTCCTTGAAACGGAGATAGATACCATAGTCCTCGGGCAAAAGGGTAAAAATTTGGATACGGCAAAGTTCCTTTTCGTAAACTTTCAAAATCCTTTTACTGCCGTAAAGATAGAGAAGGGAAAGCAAGGGAAAACGACCAAACCTTATGGATTTGGTTGCGGTGCTTTTGACGAGAGAGGAAAATTCCTCGATATTGTCGTCAATAATGGCCTTCAACAGCCTTTCGTAGTTTTCTCTTTCCTTGTCTATCATTATTTTTTGATTTTAACCTTTCGGGATTCTGCCCATTTGTCGAAAACGTCAAAGATATAGCTTTCGTTTACGTCCTCTTTTTCCACCGCGTTTTTCAAAAGTTGGTTGGTGGCTTGATAGGTAACCGCAAGTTTTTCAAGGGTAGAATTTTGGCTTTCAAGAATACGGACAACCTCTTGATTTCCTCTTTTGATTTCCGCAATTTCCTCGCCGTTTTTGGTGAGGGATTTTGCAACGTCTTGGTTGATAAACTCGGCAACCTTTTGTACGTTTCCGTTATAGCCGTCAAGGGTTTTTTCCAACTCTTTAAGGTTGTAACCCTTTTTCTTTTCTTGCAACAAGAGGTCAAGTTTTTCAATTTGCGCTTCCGCCGCCCTTTCAAGACGGTTTATGCTTTCAAGCTTTTCCTCTGCCTTCCCAAAGGTTTTGGTGATTTTGTCAATACCTTCAAGATATTTGTTTGCCCCTTGGGAAAAGCGGTCGATGGAAGAGGATAGATCGGTTGCCTTTTCCGCTTGCGCCGACAAGGTTTTGTATATATTGGAAAGTTTGCCCTGAACGTCACCTTCAAAGGCTTGATTGAGGGCGGAAATATCCCCCTTCAAGGCGTCGTAGGTTTGGGCAAAGTCCTTCAGCGATGCTGAAAGGGGGGTGAGCAAATCCCTATAACTTCTGAAAACTTCAATTAATTCTTTAATTTGATTGTCCATATATATACCTCGCTTGCCGTAACAGTCGGCTTTTTCTTTTTTTCCGCCCTTTGCGGATTTATTTGCTAGTTGCAAAGTTTATTTCCTAAACTTTTTGCGTACCTCTTGAATTTCCTCTTTTATATTCTCTCTTTCTTCCTTTAAAACTTCGATAATAAGCTCTTGCGCGTGGGCGTTGTCCTCAAGGTCGGGGAAAAACCTTACGATATCACCGCCAAGGCCGTTTCCCTTTTCGCTTTCTTCCAAAAGGTCTAAAAGCTCTTCATCTCCCGACATAACAAGCATCTTTTTGCTTTCCTCTTTCAAGCCCTTTGCCCAAAGTTCAAGCCCTGCCTTGCGGTAGTTTCCCACCTTGACGTGTTTTTCATAGATATCCACACGGGCAAGTTCTCGTCTTCTCGTTTCGTCCTCGTTAAGTTTGCTTGCGGTAAACCTTGCGTTTTCGTACTGTCCCAAATTGAGGAAGACGGAGATGCGGTCCAAAAGTTCGTCAAGATCCATCTCACCCCTGTCGGCAACAGTCTTGATTTTTTCCATAGTTGCCTTTCCGTCAAGTTTTTCAAACTTTGAGTTGAAAAGGGGAGCAAAGAGGGGGATATTTTCCCTTTCGCTTATAAACAAATTGATTTTTGCCCTTGAAATACCTACGTAGAAAAGGTTGAAGTAATAGCGATATACCGAGTTTTCGTCGGCGGTTTTTCTGTTGAGAGAAGTGTTTGACAAGGTTCTCCACTTTTCCGCATTGTCTGAGAGGATATCCACCAAAACAACGGTGTCACGCTCAAGACCTTTTACCTCGGAAACGGTAAGGATTTCCTGCTTTTTAAGATGACGGCGCAACTCGTTTTTCTTTTCGGTTGTGTTTACGATAAGGGTAAAGTTTTCGTATTCTTCCTTTGCCATTTCCCTTAAAAGGTTTTGGTCTGTGGTAAAACAAGCGGTGGTTTTAACCTCGTTTTCTACGCTTTTTCCCTTAAGTAAAAAGTTGTGAGTACCGAAAACGCTTGCGTTGATTTCGCCGAGAGTGTTTACTATATCCGCAATTTGAGGGGTTGAGCGAT
Organism: Clostridia bacterium; assembly: GCA_016296985.1. Classification (GTDB taxonomy): domain Bacteria; phylum Bacillota; class Clostridia; order Christensenellales; family CAG-1252; genus JAEDHM01. The sequence continues at coordinate 2,555 of JAEDHM010000030.1, read as the reverse complement.
AGTTGTAACTAAGCTCGGCGGCGGTAGAGCCTATTTCTTGCCTGAAAAGAAGGTTTTTGAGATAGGCAAAGGAGAAGAAAGAGGGGTTTATCATTTGCAAAGCGTCGCCTACGCAAAATACCCTCGTTGCCATTTCACGCAAGAGGTAGAGGTTTATTCTCGTCATATCCTGCACCTCGTCGGCAATGATAAGAGAATAAGCCTTTTTGTGGGAAGGGTAGTTTTGTAAAATCTTTTTGCTTAGGGTGTTGTTGTCCTCAAGTCCGCTTTGGGCGAGGTTTTGGTGATAGCCTTTTGCTACTGCGAAAATGGTGTCGCACTCGCTTTTCGTAAAGCTTTCCTTTCTTGCCTCGAAATAGTCCTCGTTCGACAAGTACGCAAAGGGGTTTTCGGGATTGCAATATCCCCCGATCATACCGTAAACTTCTTTATAAATCACCTCGGGGGAGAGGGTTTTCAGTTTGTCAAGCCTGCCCGATAAACGGTTTTTTGGGTTTTTGATATAGCGTTTGATAAAATAGTCTTCCCCGCTTATGTTTGGGGTTTTTCCGCTTTGGGCTTTGTAGATATCCTCAATCAAAAGATAGTCCACCTTGCTTGATAGGTATTCTACCATTTTGTTAAGGCTTTTGATAATCTCCTTTTCTTCAAGGGCAGAGATATAAATACCCAACTTGTTTTCTACCGCTTTTCTCTTTTCTTCGTCGATAAACACAACCTTTCCCTTGCCGTATTCTTCGGCAAAGCGGATTATGGCGTTTTTGTATTCTTCAACCTTGTTTTTGGTGTCGATCAAAAGTCCGCGAGAATAGGTGGTGTACATGATTTTGCCCAAATAACCACGGCCTGCGACAAAGAGGATTTTGTCGATACAAACGTTGGTTTTTCCGCTTCCTGCCGCGCCTTGGACTAAAACGTTTCTGTCCTCAATTTTGACGATTTCCTTTTGGGCTTCAGAAAGCAAGGGGAAGGAAAATCCGCCGGCTTCTAAAACACGGTAAAGTTTGAAAAATTCTTTGTTGTTTCCCAAAACCGTTTCGGGTAAAATTTCAAAGTTGAAGGAAGGGGATTTTTCTAAAAATTCTCTTATCCTCAAATCTCCCCTTAAAAATTCGCCCTCGGTACTTTCATAACGATAAAAGATTATATCCAAGGGGTTTGCCTCAATCCCTTCAAGTTGGAAACCGAATTTTAGGTGCAAAATATGTTTTCCGCCGTCTATCACCACCTTGAAGGAGTCGGCGTTTTTTTGCGCTTTGCAGTTTTGCAATTCCCCCATATCAGGGAGTGCTTGAAGTATACTTTCCGCCACCTTTGAAAGCAAAAAGTCCATATCACGCAAGCGGTGATTGTCCTTGATAAACCTTTCGGTCTTTCGTATTATGCTTTTTCCCGACATTAGGGTAAGGTCGGTTTTTGCGGTAAGTATCATATCATTATTTTCCTTGTTTTTCTTAAAAGAAGGTTAATTTAAATTGGCCTTTGCTTTTATAAAAAGCATTTTGTCAAAAAGAGCGGTAGAGGAGGAGAGGGGGATTTCAAGATCAAGGCGCAAGTCCTTGATGGTTTTTCCTCTAAAGTCCCAAAGGCGGATGCGGTTTTGGTTTTCCCCCTCACGCCTTGCTTTTTCCATTTCCTTTTCCCCTTCAGCACGATAGAAGGCAAGTACCTTTTCTTTCAAACGCTCGATCGCCCTTTCTTTGTTGCGAAGTTGCGATCTTTCGTCTTGACAAACCACCACGATACCTGTTTTTTCGTGGGTTGCCCGTATGGCGGTTTCAACCTTGTTGACGTTTTGACCGCCCTTGCCACCCGAGTGGAAATAGTCGATTTTAATTTCGTCGTCGGATATTTTCCCGCAGGTGATTTCCCCTTCGGGATAAACCAAAATGCAAGCGCTTTCCTTTCCGTCTTCCCCATAGGCAAAATGGATTCCCTTTTCCCCTTTAAGAAGGGAGTAGGCTCCCTTTCCCGTTATGGTGAAAATATTGTTGTCAAAAACGTGGGAAAGTTTTTCCTCGGCGCAGATTTTTTTCAGTTGGCAAATTAGGGCGTTGCCCAAGTTTTGGCTTTTGCTATCATAAACTATTTCCGCTTTTACCCTTTGATATTCTAAATCGCCGTCAAACAAGGCTTTTGCCAAGGTGAAGGCAAGGTTGGTGATTTTTTCTTTCAACACCATTTTTTCTTCGGCAACGTAGTCCTCAAGTCCTTCGCCCGTGAGGGTAGAAAGCATATCTTCTTCCCTTTGAAGGGATAGAATTTGCAAATAGCATCTTCTAATTTCGTCAAGGCCTTGAAGTTTTTCGCACAAAAAGGCGTGATACTTGGTATCGCTTATAATCTCGGGGGCGCCAAGCATCATTTCGGTTTTGTCCGCCGTTTCGGCGTAGGGCTTTGCGCAAGCCAAAAGCCATTGAATCAATTTATCCATAAAAGAATTTTAGCAAAAAATACACAATAAGTAAAGTTTCTTTATAACTAAACTGTAATTCAAGGGACTTTTAGAGAAAACTTTGGGAAATTGCTCGTAGTCGAGAGGCTACCCAAGATAC
>JAEDHM010000143.1 GCA_016296985.1 Clostridia bacterium | reverse complement strand
TCTCGAGCGTAGTCGAGAGATCCCCTAATGAGTGGTACGAAAAATGGTAAACAAAAAAAAAATACACTTTCCCACCACCACGCCCTTTAGGGCATATCACGTGCGATAGCACATATCACACGCTTTAGCGTATATCACAAATCCCAACAGGGATTTATATCACGCGTGTGTCAACACGCAATAAAGTACTGCTTCGCCTTAGGGGATTTCTCCACGCGCTCCGCTTGGTCGAAATGACAGTACTCTTCTCTCACCGCACAAAAAAAAGGGCTTTTAAAGCCCTTTTATTTGTGTCAATTATTCAGCATATTTCGGAGTGTCGTTTTCCTTTCCAGGAGATTCTTCGGGGTTTCACCCCTCTGAATGACATGCTTCGCTTTCGCTCTGAATGACAAATACTTATTCCTCTTCGCTTGCGTTGTCAATCTTTTCGGGTTGATCAACGGGAGCGGTATCATTTTGCTCAGCAGGAGCTTGACCGATACTACGCAAATACTCTTCAATTGCCTTACGTTTGATTTCTTCTTCGTCAATGGGTTTGCCGGCAGCTTCAACAGCGGCAGCGGCAGCCTTCTCTTTTTCCTTTGCCATTTTCTCTTTCAAGATTGCGGAAATCAAGGAGAATGCGTTCCACAAAAGTAATGCGACAAGGGGAAGAACGACAACCAACATGTTGGCAGAATTCAATTTGCCACTTTTGGGTACGTCCCAAATTTCAACAGGAGAACCGTCAGGACCGGTGATAGAATCAGATTTAACCTTTTCAAAACCTTGCAACCACAAAATTACGCTACCCAATCCTTCGGTATGTCCCTTGTAAACGCCCAAAACCTTTGAGGAAGAAATAGGGTTATCTGCGCCGGTGGTGTTGTCACCTTGGGTACGATAGACGTATCCGTTTTTGCTTTCAACAACCTCAATAATTCTGTGGGTTTTTACAACGTCAACGATTTGACCACTTCCGGTGGTTTCTTGTCCGCAAAAAGCAATGATTGTGCCTACGGCAAGTTTTTCACCATTGTACTTTTTCATATACACCAAGGCGCCGGGGTCAAAGTTGTCCTTTTTGTCACCCATCATTGATTGAGAACGGATTGCAACCATTGTAACAGAGGTTGCCTCGGATGGGCTTTTTGCATTTTCCAAAATATAAGCGGAAATGACGATACACACAACGACAAGCAAAACTTGAACTGCGATAAATATAATATTGCTTATTGCCTTCTTTTTGCTTTTGGGAGTTTTTGCATCAGCTTTTGTTTCTACGTTTTTACTCATAATATTCCTTTGTCGCAATATGGCGACCTAAAATAATCTTATTTTATTATAAAATATAAAAGTATTTTAGTCAATAGACATTTTCACCATTTTCAAGACAAAAACTACCATTTTTTCCATTATTTCCCTTGCTTTTGTAAAAATCTTATCTTTTGTGAAAACCTTTTTGCAAACAAACAAAAAAAGCAAAGATTGCTCTTTGCTTTTAATGTATTTTCTTGAAAAATATGTTCGTAAATTATTTGGTAAGTTCGAATCCCATCGTGAATTTACCTTCGGATACACCAGGAAGAGCGGATTCATCCCAACCATCCATCCAGATTACGAATGCAATACTTCCTGCTTCGTTTGGGCTGATGGTATCAGTAAAGGTATAGGAGAAAGTGAATGCGCCGTCTGCATAAGTAATAGGTTCGATTGCTGAATAAGTGTCAGTTGCATTAGTATAGGTATAGGTAGTGGGATTTTCGCTGTCGGTGGAAACACTAGGAACGTATTTGTTTTGGCTGTCACCGGCTGTCAATGCATAACCAGCGTTTCCTAAGGTAACACCCTTATCACCCCAAGCATAAACTTTTGCTTGAGCGTCACTATAAGTTCTATTAGCGAGAACGTTGTCAGCGCCACAAACTGCGATTCTGATAGAAGCCATCAAAGCAACGTCAACAGATCTGTAAACAACGAAGGTAGATGCTGTATCGAATGTTGCGCCTGCGCCTTTCCAACCGCCTTGAAATACAACAAAGTTTTTCTTAACGGTACCAGTGGTTCCTTCAACAGTGTGGGTAGTACCAGGATTAGGAGTAACAGGAGCAAGTGTAATTGATACGTTAGCAGTAACACCGCCAGAAATTGCGTCACCGGTAGCGTTTGCGAAGTTGAAACCGCCTGCAAGATAGTGAGCACTGCTAGCTGCTTCAAAAGTTACCTTTTGATGTGCAACATCATAACCACTATCTTGCACTACAGCTGTGGAAGCGTAGAAGGGATTAGCATCAAAAGTGAGCTTATTATTACTATTTGTAATAGCACTTTCAAAACTTACCTTACCTTGTACAGGCTTATAGTTGGAACCTGATTGAAGAACAACGGTATTTCCATATCTAGCCAAATCAGTTTCGCCATAGTCACCGAGTACTAAGTTTGTACCACTAGCAGCTGCAGCGGTAAAATCAACAGTACCAGTGTGTACAGAAGAAGAACTGGAGAACCATGCGAGAGATGAAGTGGTCAATGCAACTGCGATAACCAATACTAATGCGATGGTTGTTACGAGCATTCTCTTTTTCATTATAAAAACCTCCTAAGTTTTTGTTTTTCAAATTTTCAATAGGTTTTCACCTAATTTTCACATTGCCATTATAGGATATACATATTTTATTTTCAATAGGTTTATCTTTTTCTACCCTAATTCTTAGCCTTGTATTTAATGTTTCTTAATTGTTTCTTAATTTTTCCCAATTCCTTGCGAGGTTATAACAAAATTGTATAATGAAAAATTGAATTTTCCTTTTTTTGTGGGGGGATTTTAAAGGATGCCAATATATATAGGTTGTTATATATTATATAAGGATTAAGAAAAAGTGATTACCCCTTTTGCCTTGGGGACGGTTTCCTTTCCAGGAGACCGCATACACGCCACAGCGTGATGATATACAACGACAAGCGTTGATGATATACAGTCACAAATGACTGATGATATACACGGCAAGCCGTGAT
>JAEDHM010000029.1 GCA_016296985.1 Clostridia bacterium | reverse complement strand
CCGAAGGGTGGCATGCCAAATGGAACCCCCACAACCGTCCAGTGGTTTGGGGATATAAAATAAAATGATCGCTATGCAAACAAAATAAAGGCTTGGGAACCTCTTCTTAAAAAGGGTACGTCATTGTCTTCTGCGACAAGGCAACGTAGTTCTTGATATAAAAAGCATATTTAATACAAAACCTATGCAAGCAAAAAGGAGAATACTTCGATAAATCGAGTTATTCTCCTTTTTTTACCCTATATATTTAATAAAATTGATTGGTGCGTTTAGGATATCAACGCTTTTTGCGGACTATTTCAAAAGTTCTTTTCTATATTGCAAGGTATAAAGGTTGTAGTATTTTCCTTTAAGTTTAAGCAATTCTTGGTGAGTGCCTTGCTCGACGATTTCGCCATTGGACAAAAGGATAATGTTGTCGGCGTGTTGAATAGTAGACAAACGGTGGGCAACCATAAGCATAGTGCCTATGTTCATCATCTTTTCAAGAGAGTCCTGTATCAAAATCTCCGTTTCGGTGTCGATATTTGCAGTCGCCTCATCCAAAATCATAACCGAGGGTTTGTGAACGACGGTACGAGCAAAGGACAAAAGTTGTCTTTCCCCTGCCGAGAAGTTGTTACCTCTCTCCCTTACGACCTCGTCAAGGCCGTTTTCAAGACGGTTGATAAAACTATCCGCATTGACGTACTTGCAAGCTTCCATAACCTCTTCGTCGGTAATACTCTCGTCTTTCAATACGATATTACTTCTTACCGTACCCGAGAAAATAAATACGTCTTGCAACATTTGACCAAAGTGTTTTCTCAAAGAGGAAATTTTAATCTTCTTGATATCCATACCGTCAATCAAAATTTCTCCCTTTTGAATATCGTAGTTTCGGCAAATAAGGGACAAAATCGTACTCTTACCCGATCCGGTAGCGCCAACGAAGGCAATGGTTTGTCCTGCCTCGACCTTAAAGGAAACGCCCTTCAAAACCCACTCGCCGGGGATATAAGAAAACCAAACGTCCCTAAACTCGATTTCTCCCTTGATTTCCTCAACCTCAACGGCGTCGCTTGAATCTACGATCTCACTTTGCATATCCAAAACGGTGAAAATCTTTTCCGAAGACGCAAAAGCGGATTGCAAGCGGTTAAACTGCTCGGCAAGGTTTTGAATAGGAGTAAAGAAGGAAGATATATATTGATAGAAGATAATAATGGTGGAGAAGGTAATAATCTGTCCCGCAAAAGAAACCTCACCCAAAGCATCTCTACCGCCGATAAAGAAAAGTATAGTTACCGCAAAAAGGTAAAGCATATAAATGCAAGGACGGAATACGCTGAACACGAAAATTTCTTGATGCAACGCCTTCCTAACCCTATCATTTTTTCTCCCAAACTGCCTATTTTTAGTCCCTTCTTGATTAAACACTTGCGTAACCTTGATACCCGACAAGTTTTCCGACAAGAAGGTATTTATATCGGTATAAGCGTTTTTAACCTTTCTATAAGCCTTTCTCGAATACTTTCTAAATATCAAGGTGAAAAGGAAGATGAAAGGCACGAAACACAACACCAACAAAGTGAGTTTTACGTTTACGCAGAACATTGCGATAACGTAGCCCAAAATAAGGAATACGTTTTTCACCAAGTTGACCAAAAGGCCTGTAAACATCATAGAAACCGAGTTGGTATCGTTGCAAACCCTAGTTACAAGTTTTCCAACGGGAATAGCGTTAAGCTGATTGTGAGAAAGGTTTTCGATATGTACGAACAAATCCTTTCTTATTTCCGTGATAATCCTTTGTCCCGTTGTTTGCAAGATAACCGCTTGCAAATAAGTACACAAAGAGGAAACCAAAAGGACGGCAAAATAGATAATCGCATCAAGCAAAACGTGACGATACTCAAAACTTTCCTGTCCCAAAACCGAGGCAACGTCGCCGATAACCAAGGGCAAAAGGATATCCGCCGCCACGGTAAAGCCCATGATAACCAAAACCAAAATAAAGCTTTTCCAATAGGGTTTTGCGTATCCCAAAAGGCGCTTGATGATTTCGCGGTCGCTCATATGCCTGTCAAAGCCAATAGCCTGCTTTTTGTCCTTCATAAAGACGTAGGCCATAATAAGCGCGGTAGTGATTGTTCCTAAAACAGCTCCGATTATGATAAGGGGTAGCATCAGTTATTACCCCCTTCTTCTTTTTCCAGCTCTTGCAATTCCACCAACTTGCGGTATTCTTCACAGCCCTCGACAAGTTCTTGATGATTGCCGATTGCCAAAACCTTGCCATCTTCCATATAAAGAATTTTATCCATATTCTCAACGGAAGAAATACGGTGAGCGATAAGAATGGTAGTCTTGCCCTTGCGGTTTTTCTTCAAACCCTCAAGGATATTTTCCTCAGTTTTGGTATCAACTGCAGACAAAGCGTCGTCAAGCACCAAGATAGAGGCGTTTTTCATCAAAGCCCTTGCAATAGAAGTCCTTTGCTTTTGTCCGCCCGAAATGGTAACGCCACGCTCGCCAAGCATAGTTTCATAGCCTTCCTTAAATCCGGTGATATTCTCGTGGATATCCGCAAGCATAGCCGCTTCTTCAATCTCGCTTTGATTACTTTCCTCTTCGCCTAAAGAGAAAGCGATATTATTCTTTATGGTATCCGAGAAAAGGAAGTTATCTTGAGGAACGTAGGCAGCGAAACGGCGCAAAGATCTTATGGTAATAGAGTTGACGTCCATATCGTCCACAAACAAGGTGCCGTCCTCAACGTTGTAGGTGCGCAAAATAAGGTCGACAAGGGTGGATTTTCCACACCCCGTCTTTCCGATAATACCCACGTTTTCCCCTTGCTCGATAACGAAGGAGATATTTTGCAAAACGTCACGATCTCCGTCGGGATAGCGGAAGGAAAGATTTCTAAACTCGATTTTACCGCCGATAAATTCAGCATCTACCGCGCCTTCTTTATCCCTAACGTCGATTTGGGTATCCAAAAGCTCGCTTATTCTATTCAAACTTGCCCTTCCTCTTGACGCCATTTCAATAAGGTTTGCAACAGCCATAACGGGCCAAGTCAAGGTGCTGAAATAGGAAATAAACTTGATTAAGGAAGCAACGGAAAAAGCGCCGGTATAGGCAAGCCAACCGCCGTAACCGATAACCAAGGTGATTACGGTACCCATAAACATAGAAACCATAATATTAAGCAAAACCGACGCCCTTGTAAAAGCAACGTTCACCTTCTCGTTTTTCTTGTTAAGGCGTTTGAAAGCCATAAGCTCAAGCATTTCCTTAACGAAAGCCTTGATGACGGCAATACCCGAAAAACTTTCTTGAGTATAATCGCTTATTTCCGAATAAGCCTCTTGTCTTTCCGCCCACTTCGCCATAAGGTATTTGCACATAATAGCGCCGATAGCCACCATAAACACCGCAGGTACCAAGGCGAACAAGGTAAGATAAAGGTTGAGGGTAAACATCTTATAAAATGCCATACCGCCAAGCAAAACGGCGTCGAAAAGCATAAGCATACCGTCGCCAAAACACTCGTTTATAGTTTCAAGATCGTTGGTGAAAAGGCTCATCATATTGCCGACCTTGTTTACCTTGTAGTATTGTTGAGAAAAGTCCTTGCACTTGTCAAACATTTTACCGCGCAAGTCGGCCTCGACGTTGATAGCCGAACCAAAAAAGCAAACGCGCCATAGGAAACGGCCTGCCACCATGATGGCAACGACCACAAGCATTTGCAAGCAAAGTTTAACCAAGGAATCCGAGGTCAAAACAGCGGTGGTTTTAGGGTCCAATCCGTCGATTATCGCGCCGTAAATTTCGGGGATAAGCAACTGAACGTAGTCCACCACCAAAAGCGCAATCACTCCCAACAAAAGGACGGCGCCGTATTTTAAGTAGTATCGGTTAATATGTTTTCCAAAAATCATAATTCTCTCACTTATAGGTTATTTTATAACTTATCAAAGACAAAGTAAATCAAAAAAACGCCCAATTCCCTCTTTTTACCACAAAAACGGTAAAATAATGAAGGATCGTTCACAGAAAATAAGCATTTTGTAAAAAACCGTGATTTTTCGTCCCCAATAAAAAAAATTGCAAGAAGTATAGTGTTTGTGTTATAATCAAAAAAGGCTCTGTCTAATATCCGACAAAGCCGTCAAAAAAGTAAAATCGAGGAATCCTTTATGGCTGTTGCAGTAAAAGCTTACGCAGGAAGAAGACCGTTTATTTTTCTAAGTTATTCCCACAAGGATACCGATATCGCCTATCCTCTTATCGACGAATTACAAAAAAGGGGTTTTAACGTCTGGTTTGACGAAGGTATTCACAGCGGTGTTCAATGGAAACGTACGATAACCGAGCATATCAACAGTTGTTCGTTGATGATTTTTTTGGTTACCCAAAACTCCCTCGACTCCGCCGAGTGTGAAAAGGAAATCTACTTTGCCACCGAAAAGGGAAAAAGGTTTATAAACGTGGTAATGGGCTCTCCCCAACTCCCCGACTGGTTTATCTTCGACTTCAAGCGTTATCAATACGTTGATCAAGCAAACTTCCCAAGCAATAAAGCAATGATGAACAAGCTTGAAGAGGATTTGATTTTCAACGGCCTTAATCCCGAAGTTCAAAAGCCCGAAATCCACCAGGCAAGACCTATCACTTCGGCAAAAGCCCCTTGGGTTTGCAAATGTTGTGGAAGCAACAACTCGGGCGATGACGAGGTTTGCGAAGTTTGCGGAAGTTCGGACCGCTACGTTGCCCCCAAGGAAACGCCTGCGCCCTCGCCAAGAGAAACCACGTCTTCCGGCTCGACCTCTCGCTCGACCTTAAGCACTTCGACAGTATCAGGGGCTGTTTCTACAACGACGACAAGGATAACGTCATCCACGGAATACGTACCTCTCACCCCTCAAAAGACGGCGGTTGTCGACGGTATCACCGTAGGTGAAGGCTCTATTTCCCCCACAGGCTTTTTGGGTGATACCAAAACCTTACCCACCTCGCTTTACGTAAGGTCGGGGAATGAAATTTATTTTGGCAACTACCCTCAAAAAAAGGTAACGGATACAAAAATACTTGCAGGACTAAACAGCGGTTTGCTCCCCCTCAACCCCGATCAACGAATTGGCGGCGGAAAGATTCACACCCCCAAGATTTGGACTCCCTTCGAGTACTATATCAAAAGCAAAAGAAAGGACTTTATGTTCTTTACCGACAAAATCTACAACGGCAAAAAGTATAGGGGCGTCTTCTTTACCGAGCCTCGCCAAACTGCGGAAAAAGAAGGTGATTCTTGTCAAATGTACCAAGAAATGCGCGGTTATAAATGCAACGTCATCCACTGGTTTGAATACAGCCCCATAAAGTGGCGTATCATTCAAAAAAGCGGATCTGTTTCCTATCTCATTTGCGACCTTATCCTTGACTCGCAAAAGTACTCCTTCCGCAACGGCGTTGCAACGGTGGACTACAGTAAATCGGATATCCGTTTTTGGTTGAACGACCATTTCTTCAGGACCGCTTTCACCCCCGAAGAAAGAAATTATATCCTCCTAAGCACCGTTGACAACTCCTCCGATTCTACCACTTATCCAAGAAATCCCAACGCTTGCGCAAACACTATGGACAGGGTATTCCTTCCCTCGTTGAAAGAACTTACTACCCTAATCAAGAACGCAAAGGAAATAATAAGGGTACCCAGCGACTACGCCTCTTGTCAAGGCACTTTCATTTGCAACTTCGACAAAACGGCAACGGGAAACGGCTGGTGGTGGACTCGCTCTCCAACCTCAACCACAACCCAATACGTCCACTACATAACCTACAAGGGTGAGTTATCCAACTACTACCCTCAACATACCCACTTCGGCATAGTGCCTGCCATAAAGGTTTTATTGCCTTAATAGGTATAAAACTTCTCCTTCTGTCAAAAATATCTATATCAAAAACAGGAGGAAATAAAAATGGCAAAATATTACCATACAGGCGAAAAGCCCGGGAAAGGTCAATATTCCTGCACTAACTGTGGCACCGAGGTCCAACTTAACGGCTCGGACAAAATGCCCCCTTGCCCCAAGTGTAACAACTCAAGTTTTACCAAGGTGGACTAACAAAGAAGACGGCAAAAGCCGTCTTTTTTCTTTACTGTTGTATTTTTATCATTTTAACGTACAATAAAATGGTGGTACAACCACTACTTTCTTTATTTTACAAAATCCATTAAAACCGCCTAGGTGCTTGCGTACTTGACGGGGCTTGTACCTTTTGCGATATAAAGCCTGCCCTTTTCCCATCTGAAAGTGGTGTTATGTTGCGAGGAAATATAAATATGTTCTCCGCTGTCAAGGGAAACGGTATAATCTTTGTTTAGCAAGTTTTTTGCGTAGGGCTTGTTGGAAAGTTGATAAAAGATAAATTCTTCGCTACCCAAGTGAGCGGTACCTGTTTTCACAAGCAAAACCTCGAAAATTTTACGGTAGGAAATAACCTCGGTATCATTAAGCAAAATTCCGCCCGAGTGAGTTTTTGACAAAAAGACAATCTCGCTTACCCCGGAAACGCCCTTTGTAAGATCGCTGTTTTTCACGTTGTACAAATTGAAATAGCCGTCCATTGTCGAAGCCAAAAAACAATGAGGAACAAAGGATAGGGGTAGTTCTACCGCTCCCTCCTTGCCCAAAATCAAAAGAGTGCCGTCTTCGCCCCTAAGTTGAACTTTTGACAAAAACTCGCCAAGTTTAAAACCGTAATATCTTTCTCCCCCTGCGGTAAAAAGATAGGAATCCATTGATTTTGCGTTTATCTCTGCCAAGCGAAAAACGTCCCCTGACACCGTTACGGTAAAATCACTCCCATCTTCGTCCATATTCGAACAAGCGCAAAGGGTGAAAAGGCAAATTACAATGATAAACAGCGCAAGGACTTTTCTTTTCATACAAGCTCCTTCAAAATCACGTAGCCCAAAAGATAGTCGGGCGCAAAGGAAAATTGATTGCCACCCTCGGCATCAAGGTCGTTAACCTTACGAGGGAAGGAAAAGCTTGAATATCCTTCGCCGTCACTGAAGAAAGCGAAAACCGATTTAGCAAATCTTTTTGCGCAACCTTCCTCTACCAATCCCTTTCTTTCCAAACGATAAAGCATATCCGCAAAGGACACCCAACCTACCGAGCATAGGGTATCCCCTTCCTTGAAATTGTGCCAATAGGTAATGGGAGAAAGTTTTCTATAATCTCGGCTTGCGACGGGAAGTGAAACCAACAAAGATTGAATATCCTGGATTTCTTTCCCCAAAGCAAGTTTTACGATTGCCATATCCCTTTGACGGTCAAAACTGAAAACCATCTCGGAAAAATCCAAGTTTTCCTGATCCTCAAGCATCTCCGCCATACGAGGTGATATATTTTCAACACCGCAAAGAGGATTGAAATAAAGATATTTACCTTCCTTGCTCTCCTTAAGCCTTTCAAAAATATCCTCGCCCAAATTGGTATATTCTTCTCCGCCGTCCATCTCGCCCCACAAAAGGAAAAGATTGGATAAAGCGGTGCAAACAAAGGGATTGAGACGACCTTCATAGGAAAGCTGACTTTCCCAAACCTCTTTCAATTCAAGCACAAGTTTTTCGCCGAGGGAAGGAGAAATATATCCCTTTTTACCCCCTACCAAAAGCAAAAGACAATGACAAATTTTGTCTTGCAAGGAGGAAGGCTCGCTCTTACTTCTTTCCACCACCAAGGTGGGCAAATTATAACTACGGCATAAAACACAAGCCTTGTTTTCGCCGTAAAAAATCTCAACCTCTTTTTCGCAATCCACCTTTGAGGGAATCCTCAAAACGCCTTCCTTTACCGGATATTCAACCCCATCGACCACAGCCTTTTCGCCAAAAGTTTCAAACACAAAATCTTCGCCCGAGGGTTTTGCAATTTCTCCCCCGATTTCTAAAAACAAAGGTGAGTATTCCTTTGCTTTACTTAAAAAGTCAAGGTCGTTTTCAAAGGGAAAAATAATCCAAGAAATTTTATAACTTTCCCCAATCTTCAAGGTTTTTGCAAAAGGCTCGACTATCAGATCGCCACGCTCGTTAAGAGAGCGCCCTCTTTCCACCGAATAGGAAGAAAGGCTACCTTCCGTCAAAACCATAGCCACACCGCCACCTGTAAAAAGGTTGCTTTTTACAAAAGAGGAGCTTCCGCAAATTTCCACTTGAGTAAAACTTCTTCTGGGCATAACCTTGGGAATATCAACGCCGTCTGAAAAGGTGAGATAGATACCCAAATCTTCAGAAGTCAATTCCACCTCTTTTTTGCCGTCGTTCAAAAACTCGTAACTTTCTTCAAGTCCTCGGTCCGTCAATCTTTTTTCCGCAAAGCACTTTACGTCATTTGACAAAAATTGATAAACGAGTTTTGCATCCTTTTCCCCAACCTCTTTTTTATCAAGGTATTGCAAGGCGGAAGGCATGCCAAGTTTTCCACGGCGAGCAAGATTGACAAAAGGGTTGGAGCATAATCTCAACCCTTCGATTTCGCCGGTGGACGAGTGTAATTCTATTGAAAACAATTGGTTAGAAATAATCATAATCAGCCGTCGTAATTCAGCAACGTCCCTTGCTCTTTTTCTACGTCATACTTATAAACGTAGTTGTCTTTGTCCTTGTCGTAATAAAAAATCCAAGCAACCGAACGAGGGTTTGAAACCTTTACTTTACCTGCCACGTTCGTGGTATTGTTTTTGTCCAAATCCTTTATAGGCGGAGCCGCATTGACGTTTACGATAACCACTTCCATAATGCTGTATTGCGACCCACTCAAATGTCCGCATTCATTTACGTTGGTACGGACGAGAATTTTAAACTTGTGAGATAAAGCGTTGATGCGGTCAAGGTAGTTTTGAATATTTATCCGATTATTATCCGAACCGGTGGGAGATGCAACCACGTTCCCCGAAAGGGATCTTGAGCCGTCGTTTATAGCATCGCATACCGCCCTAGCTTCACCCAAAACGTAGTTAACAGAATTCCTATATTCCTTTTGCACGCGACTTTTTTTAGATGCGCCGATAATCGGAATTGATATTCCTGCAACAATCCCCATCAAGGCAACAGCGCAAATCATCTCGGTTAAGGTAAAACCGAGCTTGTTAAAAAATCTTTTAAAATTGCGCCTAAATCTCTTCATATTCATATTGTACCTTTATTCTTGTTTTCCTGTCAATGCCACTATATCAAACCCGTAGGCGTCATCCTAAAGGAGTTTTCCTCAAGAGGAGTGCCGTAGAAAAGGCGGTTACAAAGCCCTTCGGTCATCTTTTCCCCAATGGAAACAAGGGCGGTCGTAAGTTCTTCAAAGGAAAAATCGCTTTTCCAACGCCCGTTTCTCACCGAATCCCAACTTCTTTTTTTCACGTTCAAAAAGTCGTAATTCTTGGGGTTTTGAGAGGCTTGAAATCTGTGTTTTCTAAGGGCAAGTTTCAAAGCGATAGGACCAACGCTTACCCCAAGGTTTTGGGAAATGGGGTTTTTATAAAGTTCTTCAATCTCCTCCACAACCAAGGGACAAAGTTTGAGGTTTTGCAAAGTTTGAAGTTCGACGTCGGACAAAAGTTTTTTCACTTCGTCGTCAATCCCCGACTTTATCTCTTCAAGGGAAAGATAGGTTTTGTCGTCATCTTCCATTGAAGACACGCCGTTTTCGTAAAAATAGTGGATATAAGCGGAAAGCCTGCTGTTTAGGGTATATCCTGCAACGTAACCCAAAAGATAGGACTGTTGCGCCTTGCTTCCCGTTTGATAGACGTATCTTGCCGTTTCCTCAAAAAAGGAGAAGGGATTTTTGTGTTCGAGCAAGGTTTTTATTTGGCGAGTTTTCTCAAAAATAGCCGATCCCAAAACGCCGTAGAAATAGGCGTCGGGGTAAAGAGAGGACACCAATTCTTTTACGGCAGGGGGAAGGACTTCCCTAAGCTTGTTTGCAAAATAAAAACTTGTATATACGCCTTTCATATCTTCCTTTCAAAAACAACGGTTTCACCCAAGTTTGCAATCCTCTTTTCGTCAAGGGCAAAATCCCTAATCAAACCGTCCAAAGCGGAAAAATTACCAATTTTAAAAGCCTTGTGCGAGTCGGTCCCTGCCAAAAACTTTACGTCGGTTGAAAGCAGGTCGTCCATAATGGGATAAAGGGTGTTTACGTGCTTACAGTTAAGTTCGAGATAAATCCCATTGTCAGCGCAACACTTTGCCACCTCTTTCGGGTTTACCAAAATGTTGTAGTTGATATGGGCAAACACGTGGATTGGATATCTCTCCAAAGCCTTTATCACGGTTTTGGTATTTCTCGCCACGTGCTCTTTTGATACGGGAAATACTTTCGACAAGCGGATAGGCGTTTTCAAGGTCCAATGATCCTTAAAACTTTTCATCCACACGGGGAAATGAAAACCCAAAAGGTTTATATCAAACAGACCGCCCACCTCTGGGATGTAATCTATCTCGCCACCCCTTGAAATAATATCGTTTTCCACACCCAAAAGGATTTTGAGAGGATAAATCTCTTTCAACCTATCCACCTCGTCCCTTGCCCAACGTGCTTTTTTCGGATTGTAGGAAAACCAGTTCCCCATACCATGGTCGGTAATTCCGATTTCGGAAAGTCCCGCCTTTTGAGCCCAAAGGACGTTATCCTCTAAGGTCGAGCGACAATCACCGCTTATCAGCGAGTGAGTATGATAATCACCGCAGTATTTCACTAGATATCGATATCGTCAACGTCTTCTGCTGCGGCCTCAGCCTTTGCCTCTTCGACAGCAGGAGCGGTTTCGGCAGGAGTAGCATCAACCACGGGAGCGGTTTCGGCAACGGGAGCGGTTTCTGCAGGAGCGCTTTCTTCGGGATCAACCTTTGCCTTGGGGTCGAAAGCGGTATCGTAGTCAATACCCGAGTCGGTCAAATCCTTCAAGAAAATAACCGCATCTTCAAAGCCTTGGTCGGCGGATTTTTTAATCCAGTCTACACCAACTTGCTTGTTTTCCTTTACGGCGATATTGTTAAAATAGAAATAGCCGATTTTGTACTGAGCGGCAGCCTCGCCTTCCTTTGCGGCGGCGTAAAACCACTTTGCGGCCATAACCAGATCAACGGCAACGCCGATACCCTTTTCATAGCAACAACCGAGGTTGTACTGAGCCTTGGTATTTCTTTGTTTTGCGGCAAGGAAAAACCACTTTGCAGCGGTCTCGTAGTTTGCGGCAACGCCACGGCCTAAAAGATAGCACAAACCCAAGTTATACTGAGCCTTTGCGTGCATTTTCTTTGCGGCAGCGTCAAACCATTTTACCGCTTCGGGATAAACTTTCTTAACCCCTTTTCCGGTATAAAAGCATACGCCCATATTGAACATTGCTTCCGCATCGCCTTTTTCAGCAAGTTGTTGTAATTCGTCAAAATACATATAATCTTCTCCTTTACTCGTGAGAGTCGCTTACGTACTATTTTATATTTTATCAAAAAAATATAACACTGTCAAGGTGGATAATTTTTCACTAAAAGCCTTCAAATACCTAGGATTTTGCCACTTTCACCGCTTTCCGCAAGGCGGAATACCTCAAAAGCCACCTCGTCAGGGGACAAAACTCGCCCTGCTTTCGTATCCTTTGCATACTCTTCCTTCTCCTCGGCGGTAAGATGGTCGTTCATGGGGGTATCGGTTATATCGGGAGCAAGGCAATTTACCCTTATGGGAGAAACCTCTTTCGCCAAAGCCTTTGTAAAGCCCACAAGTCCCGCCTTTGTGGTCGAATAGGCGACCTCAAGACTACCGCCCTCAAGTCCCCAAACAGAGGAAATGTTGACTATCGAGCCTTCCCCTCTTTTAAGCATATCCTCAAGGGCAAATTTCGTAACGTAAATTGCGGAAGAAAGGTTGGTATCCACGATTTTTCTCCAACTTTCCTCGGTGGTATCAAGAAAAAGTCCCACTTGCGAAATACCTGCGTTGTTGATTAAAACGTCGATACCGCCAAAAGCGGAAACAACCTTTTCAACCGCCTTTTTCGCTTGGTCGTAAGAGGACAAATCTCCCCCCACGGGCAAAGCAAAAATCCCCTTTTCCCCAAGACTGCGAGCAAGTTCTTCAACCCTCTCGCCGTGACGGAAATAACCAAGGGCGACGGAATACCCGTTTTCTGCAAAAATCTTACCAAGACTAAGACCTATTCCACCGGATGCGCCGGTAATAAAAACTCTCTTCATAAACCTATTGTAGCACACTTTCTATTCCTTTAGGAATATTTTTCCCTTAAATAAATATAATCTTGTATGAATTTGATTTTCCTTATCATGTGTTGCTTAGGACTTGGAGCAATATGCCTTATCAACCCCGAAAGCGCAATTTCCGTTATGCTTGAAGGGGCGGAAGACGCGGTTTCTTTGTCCATAAAAATGTGCGCCGTCTACGCTTTGTGGCTTGGAATTTTAGAGGTTATGGAAGGAGCAGGGCTAAACAAACTTGTGGCAACGCTGTTTAGACCCCTAAGCAACTTTTTCTTCAAAAAGCAAAGCAAGGAAACGAGAGAAGTTATAAGCATGAATATGGCGGCGGATTTTTTAGGTATGGGCGGCGCAGCAACCCCCTTGGGAATAAAGGCAATGAAAATGATGGATAAGGGGGAAGAAAGCGCAAGTTACGACATGGTAAAGTTTCTTATCCTAAACGTAACCTCAATCCAACTTTTGCCCACAACGGTAATCGCCCTACGCACTCAGGCAGGGTCAAACAGTGCCTCGGATATCATTTTTCCCACCCTTATTTCAACCATAGTTTCTGCCCTAGTCGGCCTTGGAATTTTAAAAATAACTCAACTTTTGAAAGGGAAATTCAAAAGGAAAAAAGGCGGTAAAATTTGAATATAAGTTCCTTCATTTTACCAATTTTAATTATCCTTCTTTTCATATATTCCTACGCAAAAAAAGTACCGATTTTCTCCAAGTTCGTAGAGGGCGCGGAAAAGGCTCTTAAACTTGTTTACGACATTTTTCCCTACGTGGTAGGGATATTTATCGCCGTAAGCCTTTTTCGAGTAAGCGGACTTTCCTCGGCTTTAAGCAAATTTATGCAACCGATAACAAGCTTTTTCGGTATTCCCTCCGAGCTAACCGAATTTATCGCCGTCCGCCCCTTGTCGGGTAGCGGATCTCTCGCTTTACTTGAAAGTATTTACAAAACCTATGGCGCCGACAGTTATATCGCCCGTTGCGCCTCGGTGATTATGGGCAGTAGCGAAACAATCTTCTACGTTACCGCCGTCTATTTTTCAGGAACAAAAGTCAAAAAACTTAAAGGCGCAATCCCTATCGCCCTTACCGCATCCCTATCAGGCACCCTAATCGCCTGCCTCTTGTGTCGAATTATGTAAACAAGGCTTTGCGATACAAAAAAAGAGGCATCGTTTCCCCTCGTCCCCTTCGTCATCTCGAGCGTAGTCCTGTCATTCAGAGGGTAGTGAAGCAGGGCTACGCAACGAAATCCGTCTTTGACGGATGAAATCCACTTCGTGGATGAAATCTTCCCTAGAAGATGAAATAAAATCCGCTTAGGCGAATTTTGTTGTGGTGATAAAGTGTACAATCGTTTTGTTCCTACTCTCCGTCATCTCAAGCGTAGTCCTGTCATTCAGAGGGTTTGAAAAAACCCGAAGAATCTCC
>JAEDHM010000028.1 GCA_016296985.1 Clostridia bacterium | reverse complement strand
TTTTGTGGCAGGCTGAGAGGGTGGTAAGGATAGATAGGGAAATTAAAATACAACAAACAAAAATCAATGGTTTTTTCATAATTCTCTCCTTGAAAAAAATCACTATATCCTTATGCCTCCCCCCTTTCTTTTATGACGAAAGGACATTATTGCTTGACAAAAAATATATAAGGTGGTATAAAAAAACTTATGAATAAACTTGAATTATCCTATTTGGCGGATATGCAAGATGAAGATGCAATCTCTATTGCCGACATTCCCCTTGAAGAATTGTTGAAAAATTATCCAAAAACCGCCAAAAAGAAAAAACAAAATAAGAAAAAGGACAATTTCAAAAGTAAGTATTTGGAATTTTACGACGATATCAAAACCTCGCCTTACGACGATTGGTGAGATTTGATCGCACTAAAGAAAAAGGACTTTTGTCCTTTCTTTTTTTATCCGTTGAATTTTAAAAATCACTTTGTTTCATCGAAGAAAAAGCAAGAAAAAAGGCTGATTGCACAGCCATTTTATTTTATCAAAAACTGTATTCTAGTTGCTTTCTTCTATCGCTTTTATTTTGTCAATACGCTGTTGATGCCTTCCTCCGGCAAAAGGAGTTGAAAGCCAAATATCCACAAGTTTTACCGCTTTTTCAGGACTTACGACTCTGCCACCCAATGCCAAAACGTTGGTATCGTTATGCTCTGCCGTAGCTTGCGCGCTAAATTCGTCGCTTAGGACCGCCGCCCTTATTCCCTTCACCTTGTTTGCGGTAATCGACATACCGATTCCCGTACCGCAAAGTAAAATACCCTTGTCAAATTTACCTTCAGCCACCGCTTTTGCAACGGGATAGGCAATATCCGGGTAGTCAACACTGTCGGTGGAAAAAGTTCCGAAATCACAAAACTCGATTCCCTTGCTTTTAAGATAGTCAATAATCGCGGATTTTAGACATATACCGCCGTGGTCTGTTCCGATTGCAACTTTCATAGCGTTCTCCTTTTCTTTAGTGTAGCATAAGAATTAAGCAAAGTCAATTCAAAAGATTGCAAGCATTTTTTACCTCACCCCCGTATTTTACGGAAAAAAATGCACTTTTTTTGTAATAAAAAATAAAAATGGGGTATTTACTTTTTAATAATAAGTGTGGTAGTATTATATATATAAATTTTTTTGGAGGTCACTATGGAATTTTTCCAAACATTTAACGACAGCTTTTCAAGTTTCGCAAAAGCACTAGCCGAAAAAGTTGCCTTTTTATCCTTTTTAACAAAAACCGTACCTATTTTGGGTATTGACTTTTCGGTATTGACACTTATCGTTTTGGGTGTAATGGTTCTTGCACTCGTAATCTATATCATAAGCGTGGCTTGCAGTGTGTCAAGCATCAAGAAAAAGGCTCGCTCCAAGAAAACCGATGCAGTGGTTACCCCTACCGGCGGATTTACTCCCACCGCAAAAACCGTTTCCGACGAAGACGGTATCCCCGTTACCTTAAGCGACAGACGTACTAAAGCAGTGGTTGTTGACAGTGACGATATCCAAAAGGCAAGCGCTACCGTTTCCGACGAAGAAGAGCTTGTTGAACTTGACGAGGAAGAACAAGTTGACGTTTCCGAAAAAGCGGTTACTATGGACAGCTTGGAAAATATCGAAGAACTTGCCAGCGAGAGCGACGTTAAGGACAAAGAACGCGACATGGACTTCTCCTACGTTTTGGCTGAACAACCTGCCCCCGTTAGCGAAGAGGAACTTGACGAATTAGAAGAAACAGAAGAAGTTGAGGAAATTGACGTCGAAGAGATTGATATTGACGATATCGACTTTGACGTTGAAGATTTGTCCGACGAAAAAGAAGTTATTTTCGACGAAGAGGAAGAAGCAAAGAAAGCTGCTATTGAAGAAGAACGTCGCGCTGAAGAAGAAAGAAAACATCGCGAAACCTTGGAAGCAGAACGCATTGCTAAAGAAGATGCTGAAAGAAAGGCAAGAGAAGAGGCCGAACTTCGCGCTCAAAGAGAAGAAGAATTGCGCTTGAAGAGAGAAGAAGATGCTCGCCGTGAAAGAGAAGAAGCTGAACGCATTGCTCGTGAAGAGGAAGAAGCTAGGCTCGCTCGCGAGGAAGAGGAAAGACGTTTGGCAAAGGAAGAAGCTGATCGTATTGCCCGTGAAGAGGCTGAAAGACAAGCCGCTGAAGAAGAGGCACGTCGTCAAGCTGAAGAAGAACACAACGCAAAACTTGAGGCTGAAAGACTTGCTAAGGAAGAAGCTGAAAGAAAGGCAAGAGAGGAAGAAGAAGCTTTGGCAAGACTTCAAGCCGACTTGAGAGAAAAGAGAGAAGCCGCTCGTCGTCAAGCTGAAGAAGATGCAGCAAGAGAAGAAGCGGAGGCCGAAGCACGTCGTCAAGCCGAGGAAGAGGCACGCCGTCAAGCTGAGGAAGAGGCTCGTCGTCAAGCCGAAGAAGAGGCACGCCGTCAAGCCGAAGAAGAAGCCGAAAGAAAGGCAAGAATGGAAGCTGAAATTCGCGCTCAACTCCTTGCTGAAAGAAAGGCTGAAGAAGAAGCAAGACTTAAGGAAGAAGAAGCAAGACGCGCTAAGGAAGAGGCTGAAAGACTTGCAGCTGAAGAAGCTCATCGCCGCGCTAAAGAAGAAGAAAGCGCAAGAATCGCAAGAGAAGACGCTGAAAGAAAGGCTCAAGAAACCGCTGCTTTGAGAGCAAAGATCGAAGCTGAGTTGAGAGCGGAACAAGAAGCTGAAAAACGCGCTCAAGAAGAAGCTGCTGCTAAGAGAGAAAGAGCGGAAGCTGAAAGACGCGCTCAAGAAGAAGCCGATTTGAGAGCAAAGATTGAAGCTGAACTTAAAGCCGAAGAAGAAGCAAAGAAGGCTAAAGAAGAAAAAGCCAAAGCCGAAGCTGAAAAACGCGCTCAGGAAGAAGCTGAAATGAGAGCGAAGATCAAGGCCGAATTGCAAGCCGAAGAAGAAGAAAAGAAGGCCAAAGAAGAGGAAGAAAGAAAGGCTAAAGAAGCAAAAGAAACTCCTGCTAAAGCTCCTGCTAAGAAAGCTGCTCCCAAAAAGGTAGCAAAAGAAAATGCAGTTGAAGACAAAAAAGTTGCCGCTCCTACCGCCGGAAAGATTGATATCGAAAAGAAGGTTGACGGTTATCACTTCGCATTGAAGGATGCAAAGGGACAATTGCTTTGCGAAGGTCGTGGTTACTCAAAACCCGACGGCGCCGTAAAGGCTATTACCGCATTCAAGAAAGCAGTTGATAGCGGAGAATTCAGCATTGAACAAGACAAGTTTGACAGATTCAGATTTATCCTTAAAACAAGCGGTTCTCAAACCACTTACTACGGGGAATCTTACAAGACAAAAGCTCAGTGCGAAAAGGCAATTCAAGCAGTAAAGAAGTTGGCTCCTATTGCCGACGTACTTCCTTACAGTGAATAAAATAAAAAACAAGCCGTTTGAAAAAACGGCTTTTTTTTATTGGTAATTTGTTTTAAGCGAAAGGACTCAAACGGTTGGTTATAAATATCCAATTAAAAAACGGCTTGAAAATTTGATAAACTGATTTTATAAAAAGGGGCGCACCGCACCCCTTTACAAACTCCACCGACTTTTACGCTCGCATATCGGTGTTGGCCCTATCGCTGTAATACTTGTATATTTTTGAAAGTTGTAAGATATATCTGTCCTTTTGATCAGAGGACATCTTTTGAAAAGCGGATTTGTCCGTAAGTTGACCAAGAGGATTTATAGCGCAATTTCTTACCATTTCCGCAATGCGCTCTGCTAATTCTTCCTTCTTTATAGCAAGAGGAATATCCGGTAGCACCTTTTCCTTTTTGGGTAGCGCGCTGTATCCTTCTTTCATACGCAACTTTGCCATTTGCGCCAATTTTTTTAATTCGGATTTACATTTTTTCATAATCTTAGCTCCTTTCTCCTCAATTATAATTCTCCCCTTTTTCTCTTTCAAGGAGATAAATGACAACTTTTTGTCTTGTTTTGTCGAAAAAGATGCTCTTTTATCGATATAAATAACGTAAACCACTCTTGAAAATACCTTATAAATAGAGTATAATTGTAAAAGAGGAAAAAATGTCAGACACCTTTTTGTTAACCGATGGCAAACGCAGATTTTTTGCCAAAAATAGTAGCAGGTCCCCTAACGAGCCTGCTTTGCTTGTATATCACCCCCTAAAAAGACATAAGGAAGGGGGATTTTTACGTTGCACTTACGTGAAAATTCCTCAGGTTACCACAACCTACGCCTTCTTTATGGTAAAACCTAGTTGGACTTGGGGCGGTGAAATGGGGATAAACGAATACGGTGTTGCCATTGGTACTGAAGCGGTTGTAACAAAAAGTCAATCCTCTCAACCCTCTCTTATCGGTCAAGACTATTTACGCCTTGCCCTTGAGCGCGCGACTTCGGCAAAAGAGGCGGTAACCGTTATCACCGAACTTTTAAAAATTTACGGTCAAGGTGGCAACTGTTCTTTTGATACCACAAAATATAGGGACGCGACCTATCTTGTTGCCGACAAGTTTGAAACCTACGTTCTTGAAACTGCCGGAAAAGACTTTGCAGTAAAACTTGCCGAAGGCTCGGTTAATATAAGCGGTGGAAGGCTTTCCCTTGATAAGGAATGGGACTTTACCTCTTGCGGAGAAGATGAGTTTGAAAGCAGACATTCTCGCAAGTCCTTCATCTCTCACTCGGCCATACGAAAGGAAACTGTGGCTACTATGCTTGAAGATCTTGAAGAGGTAAGCGAAGAGCGTGTCTTTAAAATTTTGTCCTCTCATCGCAATATAAGAGGTCTTTTCCGCCGTGGTGATAGCGGAGCCGTGTGTATGCACAAAAGTCCTGTGGGACAACAAACCACTTGCAGTATGGCGGTTGACTTGTCCTATGACGATCCTACTATTTGGGTGACTGGTGCATCCGCCCCCTGCCTTTCGGTATTCAAGCCCTACTTCCTTGGGCTTAAAGGATGCTTCGTCTACGCCGATGCCGAAACTGCCCTTTCATTTTGGCTTAAGCGAGAATACCTCAACCGTGGTATTTACAGCGGTTTGATTGACAAACAAAAGCATTGCGAAACCGTTTGCTTGATGCAACAAGAATTTTTAGATGAAGAAAGGAGAATTCGTCAATCAGGAGGCGACAGCAAAGCCTTGCGGGACTTTGCCTTGAATGCAAGCCGTAAAGAAAAGGAATTCGTTGGAAAATACAATCAAATAATCGGCGATATCCGTCACGAAAACTTGAAACTGAAAGGAAGGTGGAAAACCTTAAACCAGTTTATAAACCAAAAACCTTTTGCAAAAAATCCCAAGGAAAGAATTGGTTTTTACGTACGCAACAAAAACAAAAAGTGATATAATCCACGTAAGGATTTAGATAAACATAGGGAGGCATTTATGAACATCAACGGAATTTACGTTATTTATCGCATAGGTAAGGAAAGATTTTACAGTACGGAAAAAGAAACTCCTCATTACAGAGTAGAAATTGAGGAAAGCGACAACAGACTTAACGTAGTTCTTATTCCCAAGCAAGAAATGTATATGCTAAACTTTGGTATCCACTACGCAAGAAAAATGGATTCAGCGGAAAAGTTTTTTGCCAACGGCTATCAGGCTTGGACAACGACAAGAGAGTACGGTAAAAACGACACCGCTTTGACCTATCTTCCCCTCGCCGACCATTGGAAATTTGCAAGAGATTACGTTTGGATGTGTACCGACGGTAGAATCCGCCCCGGTAGCAAGCGTGAAAAGGGCGTTTTCCACAGTTTTACCTACACCTATTTCCGCAATAATGACGTGGTCGAATTTTGGGGTAGCTTGACGGAAAGACAAGGTTTTACCATCTTTGACGTTGATTACAACACCGACACCTTTATCGTTGACAAAGATATTGAAGGCGCCATCATTTCAAAACCCTACACCGTTTTTGATATTGTAAAATTTTACGGCGATTACGATACTGTATTTGATAAATACTTCCAAGCAATGGGCGTGAAAAAGCCTCGTATCGACCATATGGCAGGCTATACAAGTTGGTATAACTATTACACCAAAATCAGCCATGAAATTATTCTTAGGGACTTGGACGGTTTGGACAGAGCAAAAGAGACTGCGGATATCTTCCAAATCGACGACGGTTACGAGCGTTGCGTAGGCGACTGGCTTGAAACCAACAATCGTTTCCCCGAGGATATGGGCTTTTATGCTAAAAAGATTCACGAAAAAGGATACAAGGCAGGTTTGTGGCTTGCTCCCTTCAATGCAACTAAAAAAAGTAAAACGTACAAAGAACACCGTGATTGGGTGCTTAAAGACGAAAAAGGAAAGGAATACCTCGGCTGTATGGGATGGGGTGGCGCTTATACCTTTGATATCTACAACCAAGAATTTAGGGCTCACTTGAAACACGTTTTCGACGTGGTATGCAATAAATGGGGATATGATATGGTAAAACTTGACTTCCTTTATTCCCAATGTATGATTCCACGCGCTGGTAAAACTCGTGGCGAAATTATGTGCGACGCTATGGACTTGTTGAAAGAATGTGTTGGCGATACCCTCTTCCTCGGTTGTGGCGTACCCTTAGGCCCTTGCTTTGGCATAGTTGACGCTTGCCGTATCAGTTGCGACGTTTCAAGCAATTATCAAGGAGATTTCTATTTGAGAATGTTCCACCTCAACAACGAAGTTCCTTCCGCTAAAAACGCCATAAACAACAGTATTTTCCGCAGACACCTAAACGGCAGAGTTTTCGTAAACGATCCCGACGTCTTCTTCTTAAGGGATTTCAATATCAAGTTTACCGACGAGCAAAAACATCTTTTGGCAAAAGTAAACAATCTTTGTGGCGACGTCCTTTTCGTATCCGACGATATTGGCAAGTACGGGGATGAAGAAGTTGAAGCCGTAAAGGGCTATTTCAAAAAGAGCAACGCTCATATTATTTCTGCCGAATACGTAACGGACAGTGAAATAAAGATTTTATACACCGAGGATGAAACCAAAAAAGTTTTGCACTTTGATATTCAAAAAGGCAAAATAATTGAAGACGGCATAGTTCCTATAGAAAAATAAGCTGATAAAAATGACTAAATTATCATAAAGAAAAAAAGCGTTATGGTATAGCGTGATACTCTTAACGGAGTATCACGCTAACTCTATTCGCCTTCGGCGAGTTATATTTGCTACGCAAGTTTAGGGCGAATAGAATATCACTGAAGCCGCAAGGCTTCAATATCACTGTCGCTGTGCGACAATATCACTCTTTGCGTCAGCAAAGAATATCACTTTATACCAACAGAAAAAGAGATAACATTTCGGCGAATAACCGATTTGTTATCTCTTTCTGCTTGTAATATGGGTTTGGGCTTAGCCCATAATGCGTTGACTGGTCAAATGCGATGCTTGCACTTTTGTCAAAGTGTAAATTCTCCGCTAAGGATACCACCCAATCTGCCATAACGCTTTTTTTGTTGGAGAATAAACTCTACGATATAGATTTATTCCTCGTCGTCACATTGAAATGCTTTGTTTGCCAAAGCATAGTGATTCAAGTCCTCAACCTGTTTTCCCAAGGTGTGTCTTCCCCTCACGGGTTTTGCGGGAATACCTGCAACCATGGTAAAGTCGTCAACGCTTTTCGTTACGATACTACCCGTTGCGCAAATTGCTCCCTTGCCGATTTTGATACCGGGGAGAAGGGTGCAAGCGGTGTAAACCTTTGCATATTCCCCGATTTCCACAGGACTGTAACTTCTTTCCTCGTGGTCGCTTTCCGAATGTCCGTGGGTGAAAATTTTGGTATATTCGGTTATCATTGAATAATCGCCAAAGGAAAGTCCTCCCTTTGCGTCGAGATAGCAACAATGATTCCAAACTACGTAATCACCTACTTCGATAAGATGTCCGTAATTGAAACGGCAACCTTCGTTGGCTACAAAACCTTTACCGCATTTTTTGAAAAGTTTTTTTGCTATCATTCGGCGGAATGGAATTGCAAATTCGATATCAATACCCATTGGCACCTTGTCTATGGTTTCCCAAAGGATATGCAAATATCTTTGTTCGGGGGTATAGGGATCTTCCTCACCTTTTGGCAAAAAGTCACCCCATAAACGAATTGATTTTAAATAGTCGGCACTGTAATTTCCTGCGCCGATAAGGGAGAATATCTCCCCAAGGCTTTTCTCGTCAAGACCTTGGGAAATATACTCCTTAACTTTTGAAAGAATTTCTTTTTTCGTCATAATTTATCTTGGAAACAATCTTTTTTTCTCTTCAACGGTAAAGGAAAGCACTTTAAAACCCATTCCCGTCAACATTGCGGTAATTTGAGCTTCGGGAATATCAACTTCTGTGTTGATGACAGTTTCCTTCTTTACGTGAGAAGATGTTACTTTTTTTACGGGATAAGCATTTTTTATGGCTGTGTTTACACGGTTTTCGCAACCCGAACACATCATGCCGTCTAAACCGATAACTATTTTTTTCATAACTACTCCTTACAAATCAAAATTGCTACGGAAACAGGGTTTACGGTAACCGATCCGTCAACGTCCTTTGCAGTGTCAAGACCTGCGTTTACGCCGTCTGCAACTTGGGTATAAGCCTTTGTTACAGTGTAATTAAGGGCGTTTGCGGTGGGGTTGATAAGAACCTTTGCAACGTTGCCTTCGCCGTCGGAGAAATTGACTGCCATTGCGTTTCCTGTCAAGTTTTCAAAGGTGATTTCAATATTGCCGTTTCCTGTGAATAAAGCGTTGCTCTTTCTAATCTCAATCAAGCCTTTGTAATAAAGCATGGTAGTGTATTGCAAACTGGTAGGAGTCAAAAGTTCCCAATCGATATTGTTGATTTCGTCAGAGGACTTATAGCTGTTATCATCACCGTTTTTGGTGCGAAGCATTTCCTCGCCTGCTTGCATAAAGGGAGTACCGCTTGAAATCATAATGATTGCAGCGCCAAGCTTGTTGATTGCAACCTTTTCTTCATCGGTTGCATCGGGGTTTGTCAACGCCAACTTGTCCCACAAGGTGTGGTTGTCGTGAGCGGACATATAGTTGATAACCGCGCTGTTTTTAACGCTCCAGTCCGAACCTGAAATTTTGGATGCGCCCATAATACCGAATTGAACCTTTCTTGCCATCAAAGCGGTGCAATTGCCGTTGATATAGCTAGCGCCGGTCTTTTCAAATACGCTACCCTTCAAGCCGTCACGGATTACGTCGTTGAATACTGCAACGCCACCGATTGCGCCTTCGGATACAGCGATGTTGTGCGCGTTTTTGGTTGTGGTTTGTTCAGTTGTGGGCAACGTGCTTGTGCCACCTGTCCAACCTTCGCCGTAAATCAAAGCCTTAGGGTTGATTGAGTGAACTGCCTTTTCAATATCTTGCATTGTATCTAAATCGTGCAAGCCCATAAGGTCGAATCTGAAACCGTCAACCTTGTATTCTTTTGCCCAATAAGAAACGCTGTCAATCATATACTTGCGGAACATTGTTCTTTCAGAAGCCGTTTCGTTTCCGCAACCACTACCATTGGAGGGAGCGCCGGATGCCATATAACGATAGTAGTAGTTTGGAACAACCTTGTTCAAGCAAGAGTTGATGTCGTAAGTGTGATTGTAAACAACGTCCATAATAACACCCAAGCCACGACTGTGCAAACTTTGTACCATTTGCTTAAACTCGTTTACTCTTACCTCGCCGTGGAAGGGGTCGGTAGAATAACTTCCCTCGGGTACGTTGTAGTTTTTGGGATCATAACCCCAGTTGAAACCGGAATCGGGATTTGCTTCGTCAACCGTTGCATAGTCATAGGAAGGAAGAAGGTGTACGTGAGTGATGCCCAAATTTACCAAGTAGTCAACACCTACGGGAATACCGCTTGAGTTGGTAAGTCCGCTTTCGGTGAAAGCCATAAACTTGCCGGGGTATTGAGAGGATGCAATCTTGTTACTGAAGTCTCTTACGTGAACTTCCCAAACCACTGCCTCGGTATACTTGTCCATTGTTTGAAGGTAGTCTTCATTTTCAAAGCCTTCGGGATTGGTGAGAGAAAGGTCGACTATCATACCTCTATCGCCGTTTACGCCGGTGGTACGAGCATAAGGATCAACTGCTTCTTGTTCACCTAATGCGGTAGTTACGGAATAGGTGTAGTAGGTGCCGTGTCCAACTTCTTCGGTGATTGTCCAAACGCCCTTGTCTGCCTTTTGCATGTCAACGGTTTTGTATGCGCCTTCGCCGTCGCCTGCGGTAAAGAGGTTAAGTTTTACCTTAGATGCGGTGGGAGCCCAAACCTTGAAGGTGGTAAACTTACCGTCGATAACAGCGCCTAAATCGTCGCCGTCGTATACGAAGTTATCCTTAAATTCTTTTGAATCGAAAACTGAGGTGGGTTGAACAACCTTTTCACCATAGCCGTCAATCCATAAGGTGTATTGACTGCCTATGTCAAGTTTTTCAGCAAGAGTTAAGACACCACCAGTAGAGCTTTTACCTAAAGAGTTGAGGGCGGTAACTTCAATTTCTCTGCCGTTGACGTCTTTTAATTTGATGCTGTCCAAGGAAGAGATCTTACAAGCAGGTGTAACGTTGTAGCTTACCTTGTCGAAAGCGGTCATTCCCGCCATATAGAACTTTTTGATTTGAATCAAAGTGTTGCCTCCGTCTGTGCTAGAATATTGATTTCCGTCGCCGGATTTGAGATATATCGTGGTGTCGCCTTCCATTTCGACAAACCTATCTTCTGCAAAGTCTTTCGTTGCGTTGCCCCAAGCACTACCACCGGGGTCGTCACAACCGCGTCTTACGATAAAGCCGACTTGAGTAATCTCTTGGGGAACGTTGATAATAACCTTTCCGCCCTTGGGCCATGCGTGCATTATATTGCCCGAACCATCCTTGCCGTCATACCAAATCCACATATCGCAAGTGGAGAGGTCGCCGTTGTAGAACCAATAAAAGGTAAGTTGGTTTTTGCCCTCTTCCTTTTCCAAGGTGTAGTTATCTTCAGTAGGCCTTTCAGGAGTCGAGGGGGTCGAAGGTGTGCTGTCATCGGGATTTGGGGTAGGAGTAGGCGCAGGAGTTTTATCTCCGCATGCCACTGACAATACCAAGGACAGAATAACCAAAGTAACTGTGATTATTGTCAAAATTTTCTTCTTCATAAACACGTCCTTTATATTATTTTTTGCGACGAACGCATGCGCGTCCGCATTGTTTATTGAGTTCTAAAATCTTTCTTGCCGTGCACTTTGTGTAATAAGCAGCCTTTGTGCGCCATACCCAGTTTCCTTCCCCGAAAGCGGGAACGTTCATACGGCAACTGTTGTCAAGTTCTTGATAATCCTGCAAGGGAATAATCGCAAGGTTTGCCTTGCTGTTTAAAGCGAAAGCGATAAGAGAATAAACGGGGGTTGCCTGTGTTTGAGGACACTCGCGCATAAATCTTTCTCTGGTACTTCCGTCAAGGTTGTCGCACCAAGCCTTGGTTGTGTCTGCATCGTGAGTGCCTGTGTATACCACGCAGTTTTCATTCTTGTAGTTTCTGGGGAGATATTCGGCGTCTTCATCAAAGAAAGCGAATTGCAAAACTTTCATTCCGGGATAGCCGGTAAAGTCCAAAAGTTCTCTTACGTCGTCGGTGATAAAGCCCAAGTCTTCAGCGATAATCTTCGAGTGAGGTAAAGCGGATTTGATAACCGCAAAAAGTTCTTTCCCCACGCCTTGTTGCCACCAACCGTTTCTTGCGGTAGAGTCACCGAAAGGAATGCAGTAATATCCTGCAAAACCGCGGAAGTGGTCGATACGTAAAATGTCGTAAAGTTTGAAACTGTGTTTTACACGGTGTACCCACCATGCAAAGTTTTCGCCCTTCATCTTTTCCCAGTTGTAAATGGGATTGCCCCAAAGTTGTCCGTCGGGAGAGAAACCGTCGGGAGGACAGCCTGCCACGATGGTAGGGTTAAGGTTTTGATCAAGCAAGAATTGATCGGGACGGGACCAAACTTCAACGCTGTCAAAGGCAACGTAAATGGGCATATCGCCGATTATCTTAATACCCTTTTTGTGAGCGTAGCGGACTACGTCCTTCCATTGGGTAAAAAATTGGTATTGCAAAAATTCCCAAAAACCGATTTCATCTTCGATTGTCTTTTTGTTGGCAACTGCTTTTGCATAAACTCTTTCATCCTCTGCCCATTCAACCCAAGGACGATAGCTGTTTTTTACTTTGAGAGCCATAAACAAAGCGTAGTCTTCAAGCCAATCGGCGTTAGAGCGTTTGAAAGAGTAGAAAGCGTTGTTTTTGTGGAAACGGGAATATGCCTTTCTTAAAAGTTGGAATCTTGAGAAGAAAAGCCAGCCGTAGTCGACCTTTTCACCGTTGGGGCGTTTTGCAGTGGCAAGTTCCGCCGAAGTCAAAAGCTTTTCCTTGTGTAATCTGTCCAAATCCAAAAAGTAGGGGTTGCCTGCAAAGGATGCGGGAGATTGATAGGGTGAATCGCCGTAAGCGGTGGGGTTGAGAGGTAAAACTTGCCAACAAGTTTGACCGCAATCTGCCAAAAAGTCCACAAACTTATAGCAAGGTTTTCCAAAGGTGCCTATGCCGTAAGGGGAAGGCAAAGAGGAAATGGCCATCAATATGCCACTTTTGTGTGTAAAACCAAAATTTTTAAGATGTTGTGTCATTGTATAACTCCAAATTTTTTACGGAAAAACTCCGCATTATGATTTTATCATCCCACGCCCTTTCCGTCAAGTCCCAATTTTATAAATTGGGAGAAGAAAAAATACCGCAAACGAATTTTATTGACAATTTATGCCAATAGTTTTATAATAATCGCATTATCAATATTTGCATGGATTGGCTTGAAAAAGTCATTAACAGTGGGAATCTCGGTGAAAATCCGTCGCAACAGCCATTACCGTAATTGAGTTTTCTCTTAAGTCGGAATACCTGCCTTGCAAATTATACGGTACAGTCTTGGGCAAATGAAGATAGGGGCCGGCGCGCTTTTTTGCGCACCCTTTTTGCCTTCCCTTGGAAGGTTTTATTTTGCCTTGACAAGGAGGGTTTTATGAAAAAATTTTTATCTGTTCTTATCTGCTTGACAATTGTTCTTGCCCTTTCTTTCGCTTTCGTTGGTTGCACTCCCGAAACGGATAACGCTGAAGGCGCTATGCTTTTGGTAGTGGGTGGCGACAATCCCGTAGAATACCAAGTTGACCTCAGCAAGGTTGAACTAACACAAGGACTTTTGTCTGTTTTGGAATATTTGAAAGAGACCGAGGGGCTTGAGTTTGCACATCAAGAGGGCTTTTTGACAAGCGTAGGCGCTTTATCTCAAGGGGGTGGGCATTATATCTACGTGTATACCACCGTTGAAAAGGATTTTGACGTTTCTCAATATGCGGAAACTATCCAATATAAGGATACGACTTTAACAAACGCAGGTGTTGGCGCAAAGGAAATGACAATTGAAAATGGTTGTACCGTTTATATTGGTACCATTTATTGGGGTTGATGCAAAAAGAAAGGGCTAGGCAAATTTCGCTAAATACTACCAAAAGGGTGGTTTTAATTGGGGTTATGACCGCTGTTTTAACAGGGGGCAAAATGGCATTGTCCTTTTTGCCTAATATCGAAGTGGTTACCCTTTTCACCGCCCTTTTTGGCTATGTTTTCGGTTGGTCAGGAGTAATTTCCATCCTCTTTTTC
>JAEDHM010000027.1 GCA_016296985.1 Clostridia bacterium | reverse complement strand
TTACGATTCAAACATTGAAATCAGCATTGAAAACTATGCCAAAACTATGCCAAAATGTATCTAAACACTATCTATAGGCTTGTTTTAACCGCAACAACACAATATATTGTGGTTTTTTGCGGATAAGTCCACACCTTAGGAGGGGCTTATTATATCCATTTAACTAAGGAAGCGAATTGGTGATTTTGAGGTGAAAAGGGGAGTCCTTTTTTGAAAAGCGGACGGGGGTTTGAGGGGCGCAATTACCCTTTGTCAAAGTCCAAAATCCGCTTTTGCAAGGACAAGTATAAACCTCTTTTTGCCGTTTGTCAAAGGAAACGGACAAAAAGAAGGGATTTTGCAATCAATAGGCTTCGACTACCACGTTGACTTTTGCAACAACGCCTTGATAAAGCTTTACTTCGACAAATTCGCGACCAAGTTTTTTGATAGGCTCTTTAATAACCACGTTGCGTTTGTCAACCTTATAACCCATTGCGTTAAGTTGCTCGGCAATTTCGCGGTTGGTGATACTGCCGAAAACCTTTCCGTTTTCGCTACAACGCACCTTTACGTGTACGGTTGCCTTTGAGAGAGCCTCTTTATCCGCAAGAGCTTGCGCCTTTGCTTTTTCTTCCCTAGCCTTTTGCGCTTGCTTCTTTTCAGCGGCCTCGTTTACAACGCCTGCAGTGGCAGGGGCGGCCAATTTGCGAGGAAAAAGGTAGTTGAAAGCATAGCCGTCGCTTACGTTTACGACGTCGTCTTTTTTACCATAGTTTTTTACGTCCTGTAACAAAATAACTTTCATAGCACGACCTCCAATTTAATTATAACATATTCTTGCCTATATGCAAGCATAAAAATTTTATCTTGGGAAATAATAACAAAAAAGGAGGGAGATATGAAGGGATTAAGATGCACTACGGAAAATTGTGAGCACAACTACTGCAACCGCTGTATGGCAGGGGTAATCGACGTTTCTGAAATGGCGGTATGCAAAACCAAACTAAAGCGTGAAGGCGGAAGTTTAGAGCAGTTGTTTAAGGAGTACGAGGCAGCGCCCTCAATCGACAGTTTTGAAGAGCCCGAGGTGGTGGTACAATGCAACGCCGATTGCGTATACAACAACAACCATCTTTGCAATCGTGAAAACTTAGATATTGAGGACGGCATGTTTAAAACAAAGTGTTTCAGTCGTCGGCGAAACGAATAGGATAATCCACCGTTTGGTGGATTTTTCTTTACGCAGTTTTAATATTCGATTTTATAAATTGCACTAATTCATACGCGTCTTCTATGCGGACGCATTTTTTTAATCTTTTTCAACAAAAGAGATAAGGCGGATTTTATATTCAAAAGTTTTGTCAGTTGTAAAAACAGTAGATAGAATATCGTCATAACTACGCCAAGCAATAAAGCGGACAAATCGGGGTTTAGATGGCGTGCAAGTAAAAGGTCAAGAGGGCGGAAAAGGGCAAGGCATACTAAGGCGAAAGCAAAGCACTTTGCAAAGGGAATAAGATACGCGCTTTTGCCTACTTTTGCCCTCGCTAGGGCGATGGCGTTTAGGATAAAAATAAGGGTAAAACATCCGGTTTGTCCCACCGCTAAGGCATAAATTCCAAGGTATTTCGGCAAAAAGAAAACGGCAAGCAAAAGGATAAGGATTGATATAGTATTGTTTACAAAACAGGTGGTTTCCTTGCCCATTGAGTTTAGGACGGTGGTGGTAAAATTGGATATAGCCATAGGCAAAATCGCCCCTGCCGACACGGAGAGAATTTGTCCAGCCTTTTCGTCGGAGAAAAGAATTCTACCTATATCCTCGCCAAAGATAGCGTAAGCAAGATAGAAGATTATTGAAATCAAAATAATAAGGGTAATCGACTTATCCACCTTTTGGGAAATTTCCTCTTTACCACCTTTTGCGTTTAGGGATGCAATCTCGGGGAGTAAGACAACGGAAAGCGCCGAGGTTATGGCAAGAGGGACGAAAAGAAGGGGATAAGCCATACCCGTAGCCCGACCGAATTCCGCAGTAGCCTCGCCTACCGAAAGCCCATTTTCCCCAAGTTTGAGGGGTAGGATTATGGCGGTTAGGGAAACTGATAATGCGTTTGTAATCCGCATCATGGTAACCGGGGTACTGCTTTTTAGCACCTCGCCAAACCGCCTGGGTTTTAGAAACCTTCCCTCTTGTTTGAAATAGATGACCAAAATGATAAAAAAGCAAATTATATCGCAAAGAGTAAAGGCTATGGCGATTGCCATTTGACCGCTGAAAAATCCCAATACCCCTGAGAGTAAAACAAGGACGGCAACCACGTTTAAAACCTCTTCAATCAGTTCGGTAAGAGAGAACAAGAGGTAGTTTTTCTTGCCCATAACGTAAGAGCGCAAAACGTTGTAAACGCAAGTTGTCACAAGTGAAGGGAGCAACACGAAAAAGACGGGCATGGCCCTAGAATCGCTGAAAAGCTTTTCCACCTTTTCATCGCCGAAAATAAAAACGCTTGAAACCGCAAGGGTAAGCAAAAGACCGATAATCAAGGAAGTTGAAACGGTAGAGCCGACGCCCTTTCTTTTTAAGGCTATTTCTTCCGCCGTTTTTCTTGAAACGGTTACCGCAAGTCCTGACCCGCAAAGGGTGGAAAGCAAAGCCCACACAGCCATTGCGATTTGATAAATCCCCAAAGCCTCGGCGCCTACCGCCCGGGAAAGATAGATTTTGAATAAAAATGCGATTAATCGGGTTACAATCCCGAAAAGCATAACGATAAAGGTGGTTTTTCTAAAACTTTCCGCCATAAAATCTCCCGTATAAATGTATATGCGCGCCCAAGTCTTTATTTCACCAAATAATTGGATATGCTTGCAATGAAAGGCGTAATAGGGTATAATAACAAAAGCGCAGTCACTTTATCTAACCGACAGCGCCATGACAAAAAGCAGAGTAGAGCCGAAGCGTAAAGTGTTGCAAGATGGGATGTCGCTTGCAAACGAAAAGCAGTTGCTTGCGATGACGGCTCGCGTCCGTTGCTGAAATTTTGTAACACCAAAATTTGCCTACGGACCTCTCGAAAGTGAGGTTTTTTTATGCAAAATTTAAGTAGAAAAAAGGTCATTTTAGGCACAAAATCAATCGCCTATATCGGGGTGCTTATCGCCCTATCCACGGTTACCAACGCCTATGCCATCGAAACGGGAATCATGTCCATTTCCTTCAACTACCTCGTCTTTTTCGTGGCAGGCTATTTTATGGGGCCTGTTGCCGGTATTTTAGTGGGCGGTCTGGGGGACTTGTTTGGTTGCCTTATCAAAGGTTATGCACCTAATCCCTTGATAAACGCTTGCAGTATCTTGCTTTGCCTAATCTATTCCCTAGGCGCAGTGATCCCTCTTCCTAAAAAGTGGCGTCCCGAGATAAAACTTTATATCCGCCTAGTAATCGTCTTCGTCTTTGGTTTTTTGACGGTTACCACCTTCCTAAACTCTTACGCAACTTGGTGGTTTTTCAGCTCGAAAACAAAAAGTTATCTTGCCTACGTAGGCACTCGTATTGCTTTGCAATCTCCTGTTTGGGCGATCAATTTGGCAATAACCGCCTTTGTTGCTTTCCCTTTAGGCAAGTTTGTTTTCAAAAAGTCTTGGCTTGACGACTACAAACTTTTGCTAAAACGTAACAAAAAAGAGGAAACGCCTATTTCGGAAATTTCAGTAGGGGAAAGGACTGAAGTTGAAAATCTCGTAGAGATTGAAGAAAGAGAGGTTCAAACCCCGATTGAGGAAAATTCCATTGATAAAAATTCGGATACCCAAGAATAGCCTATTCAAAAAGATACAAAAAATCAGTTTTTCAAAATAAAGAAATAAAAAGGCTTGCCTATGCAAGCCTTTTAATTTTGTGGATAAAAATTATTTTCAAGCACCTCTTCCGCAATAAGGGCGGCGGTTTCAACCAACCTTACGCAAGGGCGAGTTTTATAGTATTCGGGAGTGCGATCTTCGGGGATATAACTTTCTTTTTGATCCTTTTGGATTTTCAAAATTTCACGGCAAATTATACTGCCTTCCTTTTGTCTAAATCTTTCCGCTATGTCCTGAATAAGTTTATAGTGGTTTATTTTTGCGTTTTTGTCTTGGATATCGGTATAGCCGAATTTTAAACCTACCAAAAGAAAAATTCCACTTACGGTACCGCAAACTTCACGCAGGCGTCCCATGCCACCGCCAAAGGAAGAGGAAAGTTTGATTGCAGTTTCAAAGTCAAGACCTAAATCCTCGCAAAATGCGCCGACCACCGCTTGACTGCAGTTATAGCCCTTCAAAAAAAGTTCTTTCGCCTTATCGGATTTTATGCTCATTGCTATCTCCTTCAAGGTTATTATAGACGTAATATAAAATAAAAGCAAACGGGTTGTAATTTTTTTTATAATATCTTATAATGAAATAAATTCATAAAGGCGGTAAAATTATGCTTTATTCACACGAGTGCAAAATGACTGCAATGGAAAGACAATATCTTAAACCTCTTTTCAATCTTATCGACAACGGTTTTAAAAAATTCAAACTCTATTTTCCCTCCGGCGACGTGATTATCGTTGACTTTTTCGAGTATCACGAAGCATATTACGACGACGATATCTTTGAAATTGATTTTTACGTTGTAAAATTGGTAAGAAACGTAACGAAAATCTATGAAAAGGGATGCTCCCTTTCCGTTTCTTTGGCAAACTATCCTTCCTCTGTGGAAGTTGTTGGATAAAAGAAAATTTATTGAGAAAACAAGTGGAAAATTTGTTTATTAAAAGAAAAGAGAGTGAAACTCTCTTTTTTTATCCCATTATCAAATGAAAGTACTGTTTTGGCGTAAGTCCAAACTCGTTTTTAAAAGAGCGAAAAAAGTGAGTGTAGTCGGCAAATCCGCAACGCTGATAAACCTCGGTGATGGGTTGCCCGTTTTCAATCAGTTTTTTTGCCAAAAGCAGGCGTTTTTTGATTATATAACTGTGGGGAGAGATTCCGATTTCCTCCTTAAAAAGGTGGGCGACGTGATACTTGCTTGCAAAAAGTTTTTCCGCTAAAATATCCAAAGAAAGGGGATTTGAAAGATTATCGTTGATGTATTTTATCGCTTCAGATACAAGTTTGCCTTGTTGCGCAGGGCGAGATTGGGGAGCAAGGATATAATAATTCCCCAAATAGGCAAGGACGTTTTTAATATGATTTTCCGCAATAATATCACTACCGAAAGAGGGCGTTGTCGAGCAATTTATCAACTCTAAAAGTTCCTTTTTCACAACCTCGGAAAGGGCGTTGTTATTGACAAGATACGCGCCCTTTTTGCTTGCCATTTCAAAGCAAGTCGAAAGGTCGGTTTTTTCTGATGAAATACGTTTTACGTATTTCGCGCTAAGCCAAAGAACGATTCTGTCATAGGTTTTGGTAGGATCTTTTATATTGGGTTGATGCAAAAAGTTTGGGGGAATAAGAAGGATATCCCCGGGAACAAGATGGTATTTTCCGTTTTCCACGATATAGTCCACCGAGCCACGGATAAAACAGTAAATCTCAAAAAAATCGTGGGAGTGCATTTCCACGGTCTTAAAGTATCTGTCACTGTACAAGTTTACCTCGTAATCTTGCTTTGACATAAACTGAGAGGACTGCCAAACTGAGGATAGTGTATTATTCATAAATTAATTTTACCATCCTATCGCAAGAAATGCAAGTATTATAGCAATTTTCAGTATTTACTGACAAAAACAGTATATAGTATAATTTTTGTATGAGGGCGAAAAAGGAGAGGTTATGAGTAAGTTTTTTGGAGAAAAGGTATTTTTAGAAAACAAGGTGGCAATCAAACTTTACGACTACGCAAAGGAGTTGCCAATTTTCGATTATCATTGTCACCTTTCTCCAAAGGATATTTTCGAAGACAAAGTTTTTTACAATCTTTCCCAACTTTGGCTTGAAGGCGACCACTACAAGTGGCGTGTTATGCGCGCATACGGTTGTGATGAAGAATTGATCACGGGAAACGCAAGTCCCAAGGATAAATTTTTTGCCTTTGCAAAGGCTTTGCCTTCTTTTATCGGAAATCCCGTTTATCATTGGGCGCATCTCGAACTTTGCAAGTATTTTGGAATATCCCTTCCCATCTGTTCAAAAAACGCCGAAGAAATTTGGAATACCACTGAAAAAATGATGGTAAGCGGAGATTTTTCCGCAAAAAAACTTATTGAAAAATCCAAGGTTTTAGGGGTAGTAACCACTGACGACCCCATTGACGATTTATCTTTTCACCACCGACTTTCTAAGGAAAACAACCCTTTCAAGGTATTTCCTTGTTTTAGGGCGGATAGATTGCTAAACGCTGAAAAGGAAGAATTTCTCTCATATATTCAAACTTTAGGCAAGGTTGCCGGGGTGGAAATTCAAAGCTTCGCCCAACTCAAAGAGGCGGTAAAACTTCGTCTTGACTACTTCCAAAAAGCAGGAGCGACTGCAATGGACGTTTCCTTTGCCGACTTCCCAAAAGAGGGCGAAGAAATTGATTGGATAGCAAAAGTTATTCGAGGGGAAAAACTTTCCCAGAAAGAAATTGAAGGATACAAATTTTCTTTGCTCACCTTCCTTGGTACAGAATTGCAAAAAAGGAATATGGTAATGCAACTTCACGTTGGAGTTATCCGAAACGACAACGGCAAACTCTTTTCAAAATTGGGCGCCGACTGTGGTGGCGACAGCGTTGCAAATCCCGTAGATATTGGTGGAGCAGTTTGTTTGCTTGACAAAATCAATACTGAAACAAACCTTCCCAAAACCATAATTTACACCCTCAATCCCACCGCTTATTATCCATTATCCACTCTTTTGGGCGCATTCCAAGGGGGAGAGAGAGGAAAACTTCAACTTGGCGCCGCTTGGTGGTTTGCCGATCATCGGGAGGGTATAAAAGAGCAAATGCGCCATTTGGCGTCTCAAGGCGGTTTAGGACTTTTCAACGGTATGCTTACCGACAGTCGAAGCTTTACTTCCTACGCTCGACACGATTATTTCAGAAAGATACTTTGCTCCCTAATCGGCGAATGGGTGGAAAATGGTGAGTATCCCGAGGATGAAGAAACACTTGAAAAACTTATCAAAGATATATGCTTTGACAACGCAGTAAATTATTTTGGAGTAAAACTATGAAGCTTACTTTTAGATGGTATGGAAAAGGGGATTCAATCCCTCTCGATTACGTAAGACAAATTCCCAACACGTACAGCGTAGTTACCGCCCTTTACGACGTGGCGGTTGGCGAGGTGTGGTCAAGGGAAAGTATCGCAGAACTCAAGGCCGAGGTGGAAAAACACGGTCTTAAAATGGAAGTTATTGAAAGCGTACCCGTCCACGAGGATATCAAACTCGGTCTTCCCACAAGGGATAGATTTATCCAAAACTATTGCGAAAATATAAGAAGACTTGGCGAGGTTGGGGTAAAGTGCATTTGCTACAACTTTATGCCTATTTTCGATTGGACGAGGACACAACTTGACAAACGTCACCCCGACGGCTCTACTTCGCTTGTTTATTACGGTGAGCAACTTGAGGGCAAAAATCCCTTGGTTGACGATATGAATTTGCCCGGATGGGATGCAAGTTATAAGCGTGAAGAGTTGCAACAACTTTTTGCCTTGTATAAAAATGTGGACAGCGAAAAACTTTGGGAAAACCTCAAGTATTTCCTTGAAAGAATTATCCCCGTTGCGGAAGAAAGCGGAATAAATATGGCAATCCATCCCGACGATCCACCGTGGGATATCTTCGGCCTTCCCCGTATCATTACCAACGAGAAAAATTTGGATAGGTTTTTATCCCTCGTTGACAGTAAGGCAAACGGTTTAACCTTCTGTACAGGCTCCTTGGGTGCTGATAAAAACAACGACCTTGTGGCTATGGTAGACAAGTATGCAAAAATGGGAAGAATCCATTTTATGCACGTGAGAAATATCAAGGTTTTAGAAAAGGGCTTTGAGGAATGCGCTCACGATCAAACCGCAGGAAGTTTGGATATTTTGGGAATCATGCAAGCCCTATACAAAAACGATTTCGACGGCTATCTCCGTCCCGACCACGGAAGAATGATTTGGGGAGAGGAGGGAAAACCCGGCTATGGTTTATACGACCGCGCCCTTGGTGCAAGTTATATAAACGGCATTTGGGAAACCCTTGTTCGCTTTGACAAAAAATAAGATAAAGAGGATTAAGATATGAAAACGTCTGTAAAGATTGATTTAAAAGAAAAAGTTGCAGTTATCACCGGAGCAGGCGGTGTAATTTGCAGTTGTTTGGCTTCGGCTTTGGCGCAGTGTGGCGCAAAGGTTGCCTTGCTTGACCTCAACGAAACTCTCGCAACTCAGGTTGCGGAAAAAATCACCGCAGAAGGTGGCGTTGCAAAGGCGTACAAGTGCAACGTTTTGGAAAAAGAGTCCTTGGAAAAGGTCCATTTGCAAATTGTAAAGGATCTTGGTTCTTGCGATATTTTAATCAACGGCGCAGGGGGAAACAATCCGCGCGCTACCACTGACAACGAATATCACAATTTAAAGCAAGAGGTGGACAAGGACTTTTTCAACCTTGAGGAAAGCGGTGTGCGTTTTGTTTTCGACCTCAACTTTTTAGGGACTTTTCTTCCTACCCAAGTCTTCGCAAAGGATATGCTTGGAAAAAAAGGATGCTCGGTTTTAAACGTTTCCTCAATGAACGCTTTCACTCCTCTTACCAAAATCCCTGCATACAGCGGAGCAAAGTCGGCAGTAAGCAATTTTACCCAATGGCTTGCAGTACATTTTGCAAAGGTAGGCATTAGGGTAAACGCCATCGCCCCCGGCTTTTTCGTAACAAAACAAAACCAAAATCTTTTGTTTAATCCCGACGGCACACCCACCCCTCGTACTCACAAAATCTTGTCCGCCACACCAATGGAAAGGTTTGGTAAGGTAGAAGAGCTTGTGGGCGCAACCTTGTTTTTGCTAAGCGAGGAAATGGCAGGATTTATTACCGGCATAGTGCTTCCCATCGACGGTGGATTCAGCGCTTATTCAGGAGTATAAGGAGAAAAATATGGACTATTCTTTTGTAAAGCAAAACAAAATTATTCCCGTAGTTGTATTAAACCAACTTGAGGACACCTTGCCCAGACTTCAAGCCCTTTTAGACGGCGGAATAAAGGTTGCGGAAATCACCTTCCGTACCGCTTGCGCTCCCGAGGCTTTATCCCTTGCGGTGAAAAGTTTTCCCCAAATGTTGATTGGGGCAGGTACGGTAATCAATCAAGAACAATGTTTGAAAGCCATTGAGTGCGGAGCGAAATTCGTGGTTTCTCCCGGTTTTTCCTCGGAAGTTGCCCGAATTTGCCGTGAAAAGGATATCCCCTATATCCCCGGCGTAGTTACCCCTACCGAGGTTATGATGGCAAAGACTGAAGGACTTTCGCTCTTAAAGTTTTTCCCTGCATCCTCTTTCGGAGGAATAAAAACCTTAAAGGCCTTATCTTCCGCTTTCCCCGACGTAAAGTTTCTTCCTACCGGGGGAATAGACGATAAAAACCTTGCCGAATATCTCTCTCAAAAGTTTGTAGTCGCCATTGGCGGAAGTTGGATGATGAAAGGCGAGCCTTGTGATATAACTCGACTTTCAAAACAAGCGGTAGAAATCGCAAAGGAGTACCTATGAAAACAG
Organism: Clostridia bacterium; assembly: GCA_016296985.1. Lineage (GTDB taxonomy): Bacteria > Bacillota > Clostridia > Christensenellales > CAG-1252 > JAEDHM01. Next base: position 4,084 of record JAEDHM010000027.1, on the reverse strand, counting down.
TTACTTTCGGTGAAATAATGTTGCGCCTTACCCCTACGGGTTATATGCGCTTTTTCCAAGACCAAAACATGGTTGGAACTTTCGGCGGCGGAGAGGCAAACGTAGCCGTTTCTCTTGCAAATTTTGGTGAAGAAGTTGCTTTTGTTACAAAACTTCCTCAAAACCCCATTGCCGAGGCTTGCCTAAGCCAACTTCAAGGCTTTGGCGTAAAGGTAAATCACGTTGCCCGAGGCGGTGAAAGAATGGGTATCTACTTTTTGGAAAAAGGAGCTTCGTGCCGTCCTAGTAAGGTGGTTTACGACCGCGCTCATTCCTCAATTTCCACCGCTTGCGAAAGCGACTTTGATTGGAGAGAAATTTTCAAGGGCGCAAACTGGTTTCACTTTACGGGTATCACACCTGCTTTAAGCGACGACCTTGCAAAAATCACCTATTCAGCCCTTCAAATTGCAAAGGAAATGGGATTGACCGTCAGTTGCGACCTCAACTATCGCAAAAAACTTTGGAGCAAGGAAAAGGCTTGCGAGGTTATGTCAAAACTTATGCCCATGGTTGATCTTTGCATTTGTAACGAAGAAGATGCAAGCGACGTTTTCGGAATCCGCTCAACGGGTAGCGATATTGAAAGCGGGGTTTTGAACAAGGAAGGCTATATCGAGGTAGCCAAAAAATTGGTAGACAAATTTGCTTTCAGAAAGGTTGCGATAACCTTGCGTGAAAGTTTTTCCGCCAACGACAACGACTGGTCGGCTATGCTCTATGACGGCGAAAAGGCCTATTTTTCCAAAAAATATTCCTTGCATATCGTGGACAGGGTAGGCGGTGGCGACAGCTTTGGAGCAGGCTTGATTTATTCATTGCAAAAGGGCAAAAGCAATCAAGACGCTTTAGAATTTGCAGTTGCGGCAAGCGCTTTGAAACACACCATTGAAGGAGATTACAACAGAGTAAGCGTTGACGAGGTTGAAAACCTTATCAAAAGCGGAGGCTCGGGCCGAGTACAAAGATAACTCTTTGCAAAACTTAGAAAAATTATGATATAGGAGATATATTATGAAACAATTATTGAACAAAGACTGGATTTTCCACAAAGGTTGCGCTTCTTTAGAAAAGGCTGTTTCAGGCGAGAAGATAAATCTTCCCCACACTTGGAATAACCTTGACGGACAAGACGGCGGTAGCGACTATTTCCGCGGAGTGTGTTTTTACACAAAAAACGTTACCGTAGAAAAAAGAGAAGATAAAGACTACTACCTCGAATTCCGTGGCGTAAACAGTATTGCCGACGTTTTCGTAAACGGTGAAAAGGTCTGCCACCACGAAGGCGGTTTTTCCACCTTCCGCGCAAAGATAACCGAACAATTGAAAAACGGTGAAAACGCTATTGCGGTGCAAGCAGACAACAGCGCAAACGATAGGGTATATCCCCAAATGGCGGACTTTACTTTTTTTGGCGGTATCTATCGTGACGTTTACTTTATTGAGGCAAACAAGTGCCGTTTCGACCTTGATTATCTAGGTAGTGAAGGCGTTTTAATTACCCCTATCCTTGAGGACAAGGTTGCAAAGGTAAACGTGAAGGCTTTTATCACCTCGCCCATTGATTCCGCAAAGGTAGTTTGCAAGGTTTTGTTTGAGGGTAAAGAGATTGCAGTAAAAGAGGAGAAGGCAAGCGAAGTCGTTTCCTTCGATTACGTTTTAGAAAACCCCACCTTGTGGGATAGCATTGAAAATCCTGCTTTGTATCAATGTGAAGTAAAAATCGAGGATGAACAAGTTTTGGACGAAAGGACTGTAAACTTTGGCGTAAGAAGTTTTAAGGTTGACAAAGACGGATTTATCCTTAACGGAAGAAGATATCCTCTTCACGGCGTTTCACGCCACCAAGACAGACAAGATATGGGTTGGGCAATCACACAAAAAGAGCACGCCGAGGATATGGAACTTATTAAGGAAGTAGGCGCAAACACAATCCGTCTTGCTCACTATCAACACGACCAATTCTTCTATGACCTTTGCGACAAAAACGGTATGGTAGTATGGGCGGAAATCCCCTACATTTCCTCTCACCTTGCCAACGGCGGTGAAAACGCGGTAAGTCAAATGAAAGAACTTGTAATTCAAAACTACAACCATCCTTCCATTTTTTGCTGGGGTCTTTCCAATGAAATCACCATTACAGGGGAAACTCCGGATTTGCTCAATTTGCACAAAACTCTCAACGACTTGTGCCACAGTCTTGACAGCACCCGTCCCACCACTATGGCTCACGTAACCATGCTTGATACCGATTCTCCCATGACGAAAATGTCGGATATCTTTTCCTACAACCACTATTTCGGATGGTACGTAGGGGACGTAAACGGTAACGCCGAGTGGCTTGACGACTTCCGCGCAAAATATCCCGAAATACCTATCGGACTTTCTGAATACGGTTGCGAGGCAATTTTGAAATGGCATAATTCCAATCCCAAGCAAGGGGACTATTCTGAAGAATATCAATCCTACTATCACGAAAATATGTTGAAGATTTTCGCCGACAGACCTTATCTTTGGGCAACCTACGTTTGGAATATGTTTGACTTTGGCGTTGACGGACGTGACGAAGGTGGTGTCGCAGGCAGAAACAACAAAGGCCTTGTAACCTATGATAGAAAGACTAAAAAGGACAGTTTCTATATCTACAAAGCACACTGGACAAAAGAGCCTTTCGTGCATATCGCATCTAAGCGCTACGTTTTCCGCGCCGAAAAAATTACAAAGGTGAAAGTTTACAGCAATTGCGACAGCGTAACATTGTTTGTAAACGGCAAAATGCTTGAAAGGAAAACGGGTAAATATTCCTTCGAGTTTGACGTAAAACTCAAACGCTTTGGATATACCAATATCAAGGCGGTTTGTGGAAACTTGACTGACGAAAGCAAGATTAAGTACGTAAGAAAACCCTACGCCGATTATTGCTTGAAGGGCAACAAACCTCAGGTTGAAAATTGGTTTGATAAAGAAGGAAAATACGATTTCAAATTCCCTGAAGGTTATCTTTCCATAAAAGACAAACTTAACGTCATTATGGCAACCGAGGAAGGACACGCTTTCGTTACGAGAATGATTGACACCGTAATCAGCAAGATGATGTCAAAGGAAGGTGAAGGTCAAGTGAAGCTTAGTCCTTCGATGCTCAAACTCGTAGGCGGTATGACGATTGAGAGAATCGCCGCAATGGCAGGGGATAAGATCAGTACCGAAATGCTTTTTGAGGCAAACGAAGCCCTCAACAAAATCAAAAAGGCTTAAAATAAGATAAGGGAGAAAATAAATGAAAGCGCTAGGATTTTTAGAAAACAAATCCCGTCCCTTTGGTATAAGGGATAAGGTTGGATATATGTTTGGCGACTTCGGTTGCAACATGAGTTTCCAACTTTTGTCCTCATACCTTATGCTTTTCGTAACGCAGGGACTTAAAATTACAACAGGCCATTGGGCGATTATCGTCTTGGTAAGCAAAATTTTCGACGCCATCAACGACCCCATAATCGGAGCTTTGGTAGACTCTAGAAAACCCTCGAAGTACGGCAAATTCCGTCCTTGGATTTTCGTAGGCGCATTTGCAATCGCTTTGACTACCATATTGCTTTTTATTGACATACGGGGTATTTCCTACGGCGGAAGATTTGCCTACTGTATCATAATGTATTGCTTGTGGTCCATTGCCTACACCGCCGCAAACGTACCCTACGGCTCTTTGAACGCAGCCCTCACCGACGATTCTGCGCAACGAGCAAGTTTGTCCTCTTTGAGAAGCATAGGTGCAGGTCTTGCTGCCGCTCCTATGATGATCGTGGTACCTATGTTGATTTACGGTGAAAAGGATGCAAACGGTATTCAACCCTTGAAACCCGAAGTATTTATTTGGATTGCCATAGCTTGCGCGGTAATCGGTATTATATGCTTTATGGTTACGGTATTCTGCACAAGCGAAAGAGGAAAACCCAGCGAAAAAGGTGAGAAGTTTAACTATTTCAAAACTCTCGGCAGTTTTTTGAAAAACCGCGCCGCTTTGGGTATGTGTTTGGCTTCCTTCTCC
>JAEDHM010000142.1 GCA_016296985.1 Clostridia bacterium | reverse complement strand
AAGCAAAAACCCTTTTAGGAAAATAAGAAAAACGTTTAAACAAAAAAATTCTACCCTTTTGCGGTAGAATTTTTATTTTGCTTCGTGAAAAAGAAAGGAAAAACTCGCAAAATACCTGCGAATTTTCCTTGCAAAAAAATACCTTGCGGTATTTTAAGGCTTTGTCACCTTACTTGATTATTTTTTTCTGAAAGGGGATAAAACTCAGTCCTCAAAAGTGATGCCTTCGGTCTTGCACATTTGTTTAAACTTGCTCAAAGTTTTGAAACTGGGCACGTGATGACCTTTTTCCAAACGATTGATGGTTGCAAAGGAAACGTTCATCTTTTCAGCCAATTCTTCTTGACTCCAAATCTTTTCGCCTCTAACGTATTGTAACATTTCACCGAATTTTTCACTGTTGAAATCCATAATAGCCTCCCAAACGCCTAAAAGTAGCGCGCTAGAATATTTAATAAAAAGGATAAACATATTATAACAACATTTAACCTTGTATAAACAAATAATAACACAAATCGTATATCTTTTCAAGTATTTTTATAAAATTTTATGGTAAATTATGATAAAAAGCCCATTGATTTTTTCTCCCACCCAAAACAAGAGATAAATCTTGCTTGAGCTTTAGAGAAAACTATACTTTGAAAAATATTTATTCTTTGGAAAATGATAATTCGTGCAAATAATATATTCAAATTTTGAAAAGGAGATTATTATTTCACCTTATTTTTTTCATAACCTCTTGTCCTTGACAAGAAGGAGGAATTTAGCGTACAATAATACGGCTATGGACGTAAATCTTTTTAAGGGTGTTGACAATTTTAGAGAATTGGGCGGAACCGTGGTAGAAGATGGCAGAAAGGTAAAAAGCGGACTTCTTTTCCGCTCGGCGCAACTTTCTTGTCCCTATCCTGAAGATAGGCAAATGCTTGATGAAATTGCCCTTCAAACTCTTGTTGATTTTCGTACCGAAGGCGAGGCAAAGGCTCAACCGGACTACGTACCTGAAGGATGCGACTATTTGTGTATCCCCCCGGTGGATGGCGTAGCCGGTGAAGGTTTTTCCTTTTTCCTTATGAAGCTTCGTTTTCTTTCAAGCCCCAACGTCTTTTTTGGAAATCTTTACAAAAAGTTGGCACTGGGCAAGCAAGCGAAAGAAGCGTACAAGCGGTTTTTCTCTCTTTTACTTGAAAACAAAACGCCAATTGTGTGGCATTGTAATCAAGGCAAGGACCGCACCGGGATTGCATCCGCTTTGCTTTTGCACTGTTTAGGTGCAAGCCAAAAGGTTATGACCGAAGATTATTTGCTTACAAACAAGTATATGGCAAGACTTCACAAGCAAAAAAGTAAGGGTAAAAAACTGGGCGAAAAAATCTATGGCGACTTGCTTTTTGTAAAAGAGCAAAACTTTAAAAAGTTTTTTGCTCACGTAGAAAAGGCCTACGGCTCCATTGACGGCTATCTTTTGGAAATCGGCATAGGCGAGAAGGAAAAAGAGAGATTGAAAGGTCTTTACCTTGAATAAAATGGGTTTTACCCAAAGGAGAAATTATATGATAAAGTACGACGTTATTTTGGTTGGTGGCGGAGCAGGAAGCTTGTTTGCCGCTTACGAATTTGCAAAAACAAATCCTTCCCTCAAAGTTGCTATTTTGGAAAAAGGCGCGCCTCTCGGCAAGCGCAGTTGTCCTATTGACGGTGTAAAAATAAAAAACTGTATCCATTGCGCTCATTGTTCCATAACCACCGGTATCGGTGGCGCAGGAGCCTTTTCCGACGGAAAATACAACATAACCAACAACTTTGGCGGTGATTTGCACGACTATATCGGCGACGGTCCCGCTTTGGCTTTGATGAACTACGTTGACAAAGTAAACCTTGCTTTTGGTGGCGAGGGCGCAAGACTTTACTCAACCGTTGGATCCGACTTAAAAAGACGCGCTTTGCAATGCGACTTGCATATGTTAGACGCGCAGGTAAGACACCTTGGCACCGAGCGTAACTATTTTATCCTTCAAAACCTTATCGACTACATTTCAAAGTACGTTGAAATTTCTTACTATACCGAAATCATATCCGTTGACAAGGGTAGCGAAACAAGATGGGTTTTGACCGATTCAAAGGGCAATGAATACGGTAGCGACTACGTAGTAATCGCAACTGGTCGAAGCGGATCAAAGTGGACTTCAGAACTTTGCCACAAATTTGACATCGAAAACACCAACAACCGTGTTGACATAGGCGTTCGTTTCGAGTGTCCTGCCGAAATTTGGGAGCCTATTACCGACCAAGTTTACGAAAGCAAAATCATGTACCGTTCTCCCCGTACACGAAGCGCATGCCGTACCTTCTGTATGAATCCTCACGGAAAGGTTGTTGCTGAAAACACCAACGGTATAGTTACCGTAAACGGTCACAGCTATGACGATCCTTCCTTGTACACCGAAAACACAAACTTTGCTTTGCTTGTTACCCACAAGTTTACCGAGCCTTTCAAAGATTCCAACGCCTATGGCGAGCATATCGCGTCTTTGACCAATCTTTTGGCAGGGGGCGTTATGGTACAACGCTTTGGCGACTTGCTTGAGGACAGACGTACCAACGCAAAACGCTTGGCAGAGTCCTTTACAAAACCCACCCTTGAGGCAACCCCCGGCAACTTGGCTCTTTGTATCCCTAAGGCAACTTTGGATACCTTGATCGAAATGATTTTCGCCCTTGACAAACTTGTTCCCGGCACCGCAAACTTTGGCAATTTGCTCTATGGCACCGAGGTAAAATTCTACAACTCGAAGGTTGCTCTTGACGGCCACTTTGAAAGCAAGGAAAAGGGATTGTTCTTTATCGGCGACTGCTCGGGTACAACTCACTCGCTTTCCCAAGCCTCGGCAGAAGGCGTTTACGTTTCAAGATATATTGCAAATATCCTTGACGGAAAAAATCGTCCCTTATTCTAAAACAAATAAACAAGCGTACCAATAGCGTGATACTCTTAACGGAGTATCACGCTAACTCTATTCGCCTTCGGCGAGT
>JAEDHM010000026.1 GCA_016296985.1 Clostridia bacterium | reverse complement strand
TCCTTTCCAGGAGATTCTTCGCTACGCTCTGAATGACAATATGGAGAATCGCTTTGCTCTGAATGACAGTCGGGGATATCAAGGTCGATATCAACGTCGTTTAAATCAACCTCGGGGGCGTCGATTTCCGCATGATCAAAGTCATCGGAAAAATCCTCGGCATCGGTTTGCTCGGGGGTGGTATCCTCGGGCATTTCGTCAAGGTCAACAAGGTCGATTTCGGTTATATCAATTTTATTTTGGTCGATATTGTCCATAGTATTCTCCTTCCCATAGGTAGGCTATCCTTTTACGGTATCTATTTTATTATATTTCCCAAAGATAATTAAGTCAATAGGGGGATTTTAGGCTTTTGCCAAGGTATAACCGTCCTTGGTATCCTTTACGGCATAGCCCAAAGCGGTGATTTCCGCCCTAAGCTTGTCGGCGGTTTGGTAGTCTTTGTTGCGTTTTGCTTCAAGGCGCAATTCGGCAAGGCGGACAACCTCTTGGGGGAATTCTTCCCTCGTCTTCTCTTCGTAATAGGCGATAAAGTCCTTTGCAGGCTTGCGGAAAAGTCCCAAAAGGGAATAGGTTTTGCGGATTTGGTTTATGCTTGCCATTGCCGAGTTATCCCCTGCGTTGATTTTTGCCTTTATCTTTTTGAAATAGCCGAACAAGTCTGCCAAAACGCAAGCGGTGTTGAAGTCGTCACCCATACCGCGGTTAAACTTTTCGTCAATTTCGCTATCCAAATCTTCACTTTGCAAGCCTTTTTCTTCGGCGGAGCGTATTATCTTGTAAAATTCATACATATGTTTGTCCGCATCGGGGAAAAGGTTGTCGGTTACGTTGATATCGTTACGGTAATTGGTTTGAAGAAGGGCGAATTTGATTGTTTCGGGATCGTATTTGTCCAGCAAGTCGGATAAAAGAAGACTGTTTCCCAAGGACTTGCTCATCTTTTGTCCGTTTACCTTAATAAGCCCGTTGTGAATCCAATATTTTGCAAAGGGTTTGCCTGACAAAGCCTCGCTTTGAGCAATTTCGTTTTCGTGGTGAGGGAAAATTAAATCCCTTCCACCGCCGTGGATATCCAAACACTCGCCGAAAGCCTTTCTATTCATTGCCGAGCATTCAATATGCCAACCTGGTCTGCCCTTGCCCCAAGGGGATTCCCAAAAGATTTCCCCTGCCTTTGCGGATTTCCACAAGGCGAAGTCAAGAGCGTTTTTCTTGCTTTCGTCACTTTCGATACGGACACCGCTTAGGGCGTCTTCAAGATTGCGGTGAGAAAGTTTTCCGTATCCTTTAAAACTTTCAACGGAAAAATAAACGTCGCCGTCGGCAGTTGCGTAGGCGTGTCCCTTTTCGATAAGGACTTTGATAAAATCGATTATATCCTCTATACAGCAAGTTGCTTTAAGCCATCTTGTAGGCTCGTCAACTTGAAGGCGTTGCATTTCGTGGTCGATTTTTTCTATCATCATTTCCGCATACTTGTCGGCAGGAATACTCGTTTCGTGGGATTTTGCGATAATTTTGTCGTCAACGTCGGTATAGTTGCGGGCATAGTCGACAATATAACCGCATTTTTCCAAAAACTTGCGGATTATATCATAAATTAAGGCTTGATAGGCGTGACCGATATGCGCTTCGCCGGAAACGGTAATTCCGCAAGCGTACATATTGACGCGTCCTTCAACCTGAGGAATAAATTCTTCCTTTCTACCTGATAAGGTGTTGTAAATTTTCATATTACTCCTTAACTGTTTTTGCAGAGTTTTCTGCTTCTTCTTTCAATTTTGCCACCATATCCTGCTCGTCAGTATAGCTGTACTGACAAGTTTTTATTCCGGTATGGTTTTCAAGTTCGCATACCCTTCGGCTTAGCCTTGCCAACTCTTCAATAATAGGGTCGGGAATTGCAACTTGGTCAAGTTGCAAAACCTTTTGACCGTACTGCTTGACAATTCGCCCGGGTACGCCTACGACGGTGCTGTGAGGGGGTACTTCTTTCAGTACTATACTCCCCGCGCCGATTTTACTGTCGTGGCCAATGGTAAAGGGTCCTAAAACCTTGCTACCTGCCGAAAGCACTACCCTGTCTTGTATGGTGGGGTGACGTTTTCCCCTTTCCTTTCCCGTACCGCCTAGGGTTACACCTTGGTATATTACAACGTCGTTTCCTACCTCGGCGGTTTCGCCGATTACCACACCTTCGCCATGGTCGATAAACACCCTTCTTCCGATTTTTGCGGAAGGGTGAATTTCGATCCCCGTCTTTTTTCTTGCCCGATAGGCAACGTAGTGGGCAAGCCCACTGAAACCTTTTTGCATAAGTTTGTGCGCCCTGCGGTGCATGCGCAAAGCCTTTACACCGGGATAGGTGAAATAGACTTGCCAAAAACTTTTTGCGGCGGGATCGATTTCGAGGACGGTTTTAACCTCTTCTTTTGAATAGGAGTCTAGGAAACACATTATTCTAAGATAGCGCGGATTCTTCTTACGCCTGCAGCGGCGGATTGTTCTTTGGTGATTTTGAAGGTTCCGAGTTCACCGGTACGCTTGGCGTGAGGACCACCACAGATTTCGCAACTGTATTTGCCGATTGTATAAACCTTTACTACGTCGCCGTATTTTGCGGTAAATACACCAACTGCGCCCTTTTCCTTGGCTTGGTCAACGGACATTTCTTCGCAAATGATTTCGACGTCGGCTTTGATTGCGCCGTTTACGTAGTCTTCCAAAGCCTTGATTTCTTCGGGGGTTACTGGACGGTCAAGGTTGAAGTCGAAACGAAGACGTTCGGCAGTAATGTTGCTACCCTTTTGGTTGATGTCGGGAGAAACGATATTTCTCAAGCCTTGGTTTAAAAGGTGGGTTGCGGTGTGAAGACGAGCGGTGATTTCGCTGTTGTCGGCGAGACCGCCCTTAAACTTTTGCTCGGCGCCTGCGCGGGACTTTTCTTGGTGTTCTTGATATGCCTTTTCAAAACCTGCAACGTCAACGGTATAGCCCCTTTCCTTTGCGATTTCCACAGTCATTTCGATGGGGAAACCAAAGGTGTCGTAAAGACGGAAGGCTGCCTTACCGCTTATGACGTCTTCAACCACTTGTCCGTTTTTGCTTGCAAACTCTTTATGTTTTTGGATGCCGAACAAAACCTTGTCAAGTTCTTTATATCCGTCAAGGATAACGCTTTTGAAACGGTTTTCTTCCTTTGTCAACTCGGCAATAATCTTTTCACTGTTGTCGCCGATTTCGGGATATACGCCCTTGTACTTGTCGATAAATATTTGTGCAAGAGAGGTCAAAGCGTGGTCGGGAAGATTCAGTACCCTTGCAAATCTTACTGCACGGCGGATAAGACGGCGTAAAATATAGCCTTGGTCAACGTTTGAAGGAGTTATGCCCTTTGTGTCGCCAAGCATCATAACCGAGGTGCGGATATGGTCGCATAAAATACGGATTGCCCTTGTGCTTTCCTCTTCCTCACCGTATTTTTTACCGCTTAGATCTTCAAGCAATTTTACCGCATCGGCAAAAAGGTCGGTGTCGTAAACGGATTGGTAGCCACCCAAGATGCAAAGGGTACGCTCTAATCCCATACCGGTGTCAACGTTTTTGTTTTCGAGAGGTTCGTAAGTACCTTCTTTAGTTTTTCTAAACTGCATGAAAACGTTGTTCCAAATTTCGATATATTTTCCGCAATCGCAAGAGGGAGAACAAGTGTCGCAACACTTTTCCTTTCCGGTGTCGATAAAGATTTCGGTATCAGGTCCGCAAGGTCCGGTTTGACCGGCAGGTCCCCACCAGTTGTTTTTTCTGGGAAGGTAGAAAATTCTGTCGGCAGGAATACCCTTTTCCGCCCAAATTTTTGCGCTTTCTTCATCCCTTTCGCAAACGTCGTCACCTGCGAATACGGAAACGGCGAGTTTGTCGATGGTGATGCCCAAAACTTGTGTCAAAAATTCAAAACTCCAACCTATGCTTTCTTTTTTGAAATAGTCGCCCAAACTCCAATTTCCCAACATTTCAAAGAAGGTACAATGGGTTGCATCGCCTACTTCGTCAATGTCGCCGGTTCTGACGCATTTTTGAACGTCGGTCAAGCGTTTTCCCATGGGGTGTTTTTCACCGCCAAGGTAGGGAACGAGGGGGTGCATACCTGCCGTAGTAAACAAAACGGTAGGATCGTTTTCGGGAATTAGGGATGCGGATTGAATAACTGCATGTCCTCTTTCAGCGAAAAAGCGTAGATATTTTTCTCTCAACTCTGATGAACTTAATTTTTGCATAATTTATCTCCGTTGCCTTTCGGCGTTTATTTTTCTTTCTTTTTAAATACCATGTCGGCAAATTTCTTTGCGGCAAAACTGAGGGGCAAACCTTTCACTTCGGCAAGGGCGATTGAGCGTTTGGGAAGGGAGAAGGTGGTAGGTATTTCAACAAGTTCGCCCTTTTCAAGTTCGTCCTTGACAAATTCTTTGGTTACGCATGCAATACCCATTCCGATTTTTGCAAACTCGACGATTAGGTCGACGCTTGAAAGTTCGAGGGTGGGTTTTACCGTACCGCCCTGTGCTTGGATTGCGTCTTCGATATATTTTCTTGTGATACTGCGATTGTCAAGCATAATAAGTTCTTTACTTGCCAATTCGGCAGCGGTCAAGGGGTGGTCGATTTTCGCCGCCTCGGCAGGGCTTGCTACGAAACACTCTTGCAAAGGAATACAGTCGGTAAGGTGGATTGCGCTGTCGTCGAGGGTACCGCAACTGTTGATAAAACACATGTCAAGTTTGCCGGATTTGAGCAAAGAAAGGTTTTCTTCACTGGGACAGTTGTTGATTTTTACGTTTATGTCCTTGTATTTTTCGCGGAATTCTTTTACAAATTTCAAAAGATAGAACTTTGAAACGGTGTCGCTTGCGCCGATTACCACGTCGCCGAATTCAAGCCCTTTCATTTGGGAAAACTTGTGCTCGGCAATAGAAATAAGGTTACAAGCTTGTTTTACGTACTCGTACATAACTTTGCCTTCGCCGGTAAGTTCCATACCCTTGCTAGTACGGATGAAAAGTTTTCCGCCCAACTGGGTTTCAAGTTGCTTGATTGCTTGGGAAACAGCAGGTTGACTGATAAAAAGTTCTTCTTTCGCCTTGGTTAAACTTCCGTTTTTGGCGACGATATAAAACACACGATATAATTCAAGATTTATCATCATAAGGGTGCCCTCCAGTGGCAACTATTATAAACTATATTTATACAAATGTAAATCCATTATTTGCCTGAATTATATTTTTTTCTTAAAAAGAAAAAGGGACAAGCCCTTTCTCAATCCTTTTTCTCTTATTCGCCCTCGGTTTTTAGGGTTTCAACCTTATCTTTTTCCGCATCTAATTCCACTTCCCCTTGGGATGTATTTTGGTTTTCTTCCTCAATACCGTGGGAATTTATTTCCCTTTCAACCGTACCTTCAGGGAGCGTGATTTCGGGGTTCTCTTCTTCAACCTGTTCCAAAGGAACAGAGTTGTCTAAAACTTTCTCGTTCAGTTTTTTCTTTGACTTTATTTTTTGATACAACGCCTTAAAGTCAAGTTCGGAAACGATTACGCCAATAAACACCAATACAAATCCGATATAGGCAGGAACACTGGGTTTTTCGCCGTAAACCAAAACCGAGAAGAAAATACCGAAGACTGACTCGAGGGATAAAATCAAAGCGCAGGACTCGGGAGATACGTGTTTTTGCCCGAAGTTTTGGGCAAGAAAACCTAAAACGGTGGAGCCAATGACTACGTAAGCCAAACACCAAATCAAGTCGCCGTTCCAAACGGTAGGCAGGGTTCTGTCGAAAATCGCCCAACCGAGCAAGGACAAAAGGGCTACGGTTGCAAACTGGATTATGGAAAACAAAATCAAATCTTTATCCTTTATAAAGAAGAAGTTGTAAACCATTTGAAGTGCATAGAATAGGGCGCAAATCAAGGTCAAGCCGTCCCCTAAATTAAATCCGCTTCCGTCAATGGAGATAAGTCCAATACCGACAACGCAAACGGTTGCCGCCAAAAAGACGCGAAGGGTTGGGTGCTTTTTGGTTACTATCCACATAATAAAGGGTACCATTACGCAATAGACTGCCGTCAAAAAGGCGTTTTTGCCCGGGGTTGTGTACGCCAAACCAAAGGTTTGAGCGACGTAGGCGGAGAAAAGCAGCGCGCCGGAAACGGTGCCGTGAATCAAATAATTTTTGTTTATCTTTTTCAGTTTCGGGAAGAAGCAAATTGCCAGAATAAGCGCGCCGACGCCAAAGCGGAAAAAGAGCAAAAACATTACGGAAACGCTGTCGAGGGTGTTTTTTTGTATAAAAAAAGAAGCTCCCCACAAAATGGAGATAACAAACATTGCTATTTTTCCAAAAATGCCCAGGTTCTTCTTGTTCACGGTATATATTTTACCACCGACCTTCCTTTTTCGCAAGAGTTTTTTGCGAGGAAAATCCCTTTGTTCCTTTTATTATCGACTTGTTTTTTCTATCTTATGGCGATTTGGTCAAGAAAATTCAAGATATCTTGATAAACTTCTTCTTTGTTTGTCTCCCTCAAAAGTTCGTGTCTTGCGCCGGGGTAAAGTTTGAAACTGACGTCAATGCCTTGATTTTGATACGTTTTGAAAAGCTTTTCACTTTTTTTACCATATCCACCGATGGGGTCCATATCTCCGCTTAAAACCAAGATGGGTACGAGGGGATCAAGGTTTGACAAGGCGGTTTTTGTGTAGGTCTTGCGCAACCCGTTCATCATTCGCCAACAAAAGTTTATGCTTGTGTTGACATTCAACAAGGGGTCTTTATTATAATTTTCAAGCTCGACAGGGTCCCTTGTTATCCAAAGGTGAGGTCCTTTTTCGGGTTTGTATTTGCCGTTGAATAAAAGGTCGCTTCCCTTGTTTATGAAGCCGGGTCTGCAGGGAGATGCAAACAACCAAATGGGGAAAAGTCCGATGGTTGCCAAGGCGCTTGCGCCTTCGCCCATGTGGGCGGAGCCAAGTAAAACCGCCCCGGAAATATTGGTATGGCGTTGTAAAAATGCTTGTCCTAAAAAACTTCCGTAACTGTGCCCAATGAAAAAGATTGGCAAGTCTTTGTATAAATTGTGAAAATGGTTGTGGAGCATAACCAAGTCCTCAAGGGTGTCCGCCCAAGTGTCCCCTTTGTGGTGTCCTCTTGTTTCGTCGGGCTCGGTTTTACCGTGACAACGATGGTCGTCACCAAACACGATATATCCCTTACTGTTTAAAAACCTTGCGAAGGCGTCGTATCTTCCGCAATGCTCGGTCATACCGTGAGCAATTTGCACAACGCCCTTGGGTGCGATTACGTCGTCCCATAGATATACGTGAATCGGTGTGTCGCCATAGCCTTGAAATTTGAATTCTTGCATCATCTTACGCTCCCTTACGATTTGGTAGTATTATAGCTTATTTTGTCCTTTTTTGCAATAACAATTATTTTGAGTGTAACTTGATATACAATGTGGGAATAATATGTAACGTTGGGGAGGGCTTATGTGCGGAATCGTTGGTTTTGTATCCGAGAAAAACTGTTTGGAAGAGATTAAAGGAGGCTTGGAAAAGCTTGAATATCGTGGCTATGATTCGGCAGGCGTCGCCTTTTTTAGCAAAGGAAAAATTTCTACTCTGAAAAAGAAGGGGCGTGTTTCTTCACTCTTTCCTCTTTTGCAAGGGAAAACTTCAAACTGCGGTATCGGGCATACCCGTTGGGCTACTCACGGCGCGCCCTCGGATATAAACGCTCATCCTCATCGCTGTGGAAAGTTTGTTATCGTCCACAATGGGATTATTGAAAATTACGGCGAATTGAAAAAGGAACTTGCAAAAAAGGATAAATATCCCCTATCCGAAACGGATAGCGAAATTATCGCTATGCTTTTGGATAACTGTTATAAAGGCGACGTCGTTGAGGCGGTAAGGGAAGTTGTAAAAAAACTTAAAGGCGCGTTTGCCGTGGCAGTTTTATGTGAAGATTTTGTTGGTAAAATCTTTCTTTTTAAGCGAGAAAATCCCCTTATCGTAGGTAGGGGCGAGGGCTTTTTTTGTTTTGCTTCCGACTCCCCTGCCTTAATTTCTCACACCCCTTTACTTTGCAAAATGAAGGACGGGGATATTTGCGAAATTGATAAAACTCAAGCGATTTTTTACGAGGAAAAAGGGAAGATTGTTGAAAGAGTTTTTATACCTTCTTCTTTAAAATCCGATTCGGCAAACAAGGGGGATTTTCAATCCTTTATGCTTAAAGAAATTTACGATATTCCCAAGGCGATAAAAAACACCCTTTGCAAGTTTGAGAAAATCGGGCTTTCTTCCCTTGCTCAAAAAAAACTTAGGAATGCAAACCACTTTTTGTTTTTAGGCTGTGGCTCGGCGTATCATGCTTGCGTTTATGGAAAATACCTTACCGAAAAAATAACTCCTTTGTGCGCATCCGCTGAAACGGCGGGAGAATATAGGTATAGGAGGAGCAACCTTCCTAAAAATACCGTGGTGGTGGCAGTAAGCCAAAGCGGTGAAACGGCGGATACGGTTACGGCGGTAAAAAAGGCGAAAAGCGAGGGGGCGTTTGTCATTGCTATCACCAACGTGCCTTCCTCAACAATAACCACCTTTGCCCACGAATCTTTGGTTACTCTTGCCGAGGTTGAGATTGCGGTGGCGGCTACGAAAAGCTATAATACCCAACTGGTTGCCCTTTACTGGTTGGTGAGCGAGGTTGCATTGATGCATAAAAAAGCAACCTACGGCGCAGTATATCTTGGGGAAAAACTGCGGTCTGCTATAATAAAAACCTTGGACGTTGCCGAGGAGATGCACCGAATTGCAAAAAGATATTTGGGCATATCCAAGGTCTTTTTTCTTGGGAAAAATTTTGATTACGCCACCGCCCTTGAGGGGGCTTTGAAAATGAAAGAGATATCTTATATTCAGGTTGAGGGAATACCGTCGGGAGAAATAAAACACGGTCCTCTTGCCCTTATTGACGAAAACTGTTTGGTGGTACATATTATCACCGATTACACCCTTTTGGATAAATGTCTAAACGTGGTAGAAGAGGTTTCCGCCCGTGGTGGCGAAACCTTGATTATCACCTCACTTAATTTGCCGGATAAGGGGGTGAAAGTTGTAAAAATACCCAAACTTGATGCCGAGCTTATGCCAATAGTATCCGTTATTCCAACCCAATTTCTTGCCTATTTTATGGCTGTTGAAATGGGGCTTGATGCGGATAAGCCTAGGAATTTAGCCAAGTCGGTAACCGTCGAATAATTATAGGCTATCTAAAAAACGAAAATATTTGGCTTTGGGAAGATTGGGAGTTATGGAATATTTCTCCAAAAAAGAGTAAAAGATTTCGTCTTGCTTTGCGGTGGTAATTTCGCACTCGATTTCATAATCTTCAATGCCGTTATATTTGTTGTAGTCAACCTCTAAAACAATACCCTTCCAATCAATCACCTTGCGTAAAGTATCGGTATAACCTACGCATAGACATCTGAGGGAAGACGTGGGGTGATGCGCTGACAAATCAAAACCATTTTCGATATAGTCAAGGGCAATTTTTTGTGAAATAGGATAGTTAAATTCGTTGACCGTATTTATATCGCCTTGGGTGGCAAGATGCTCTTTTACGGTAAGGATAAATTCCCCTTTCTTTTCACGGATTCGCACTACGTAACCCTTGGGCAAAGTGGATGAAACAAAGTAGTAGTTGCGTTGAAAAATCTCTTTTTCCACCTTTTCATTTTGAATAATTTGTTGATATTGAAAGGGCGATAAAAGAACTTTATGCTCTCGCTCGACCTCTTTGTTCACCCTTGACAAAAAGTATTTTACCGCATTGCGAACTCTTTCGTCCGGGTGATTTTCGAATTCTAAAACTTGATCTTTACAGTCAAATCGATTGCAATTTGCCAATGCGACGATAGACAAGGCTAGAAGTTTTCGAGGACGAATATAGTTATCGCCTAAGATACTGCCGTAAACTTGTTGCAACGCCTTTTTCCCTTGTATTGAAAGTTGAAACATTTTGTAAGGGTCAAGATATTCGGAGGGGCTGGGTTGGGGTTTTTTGTCGTTTAGGGGGCAAGCCTTTTGACAAGCGTTACAACCCCAAAACAAGTTTTTCAAAACCTCGCCGATTTGAGAAAAGTCTTCCTCTTTCTCTTGAATAAAGCGGATACATTTTTCCTTTTCAAATCCCCCTTTCAAGCATCCGTTTTTACATGCTTCAACACAAAGGTTGCAGTTTGTACACAAACTTTTCATTGGTGGCATAGGCAAAGACCCGTATTCCCCTTTTATCCTCAAAATTTCCATTACGAAATAAGTGCCGTAATCCTTGTGATACATAAGGTTGTTTCGCAAAACGCAAACCTTTCCGCTTTGCATTGCAATAGGTTTGAAAACACCCTGCTCGGCTTCCACCTCGTATCCCTTGGATAAAAGAAAATCTTTGATTTTCAATTTGGACTTTCTCAAACTTTGAAAGGCAGGATAATAGTTGTCGATAAAGATTTGATCGGGCGTTACTTCAAGTGGGACGTATGGATAAAAAAGCATCAAATAACTGACGCCATTTTGATGAATTAGGGAATAATCGTATTGATACAACAAGGAAAAGTCAACGTCTTTCAAGATATCACCCTTTTTGCTAAACTTGTTTTTAATATTCCGTTGACCGCAGTTTTCATAGAGTTTTTCAAAACCTAAGAAACTGTCACAACGATTATAAATATAGTAAATCCTTTTATTGATTTTCGTCAAGGGTTGGTGAAAAATAATATTTTACCTCTACCTCTTCCCTTTTTGCATTTTTTATCCCTCAATAAAATATTCTATGATATGAAAGAATATCGAGTTGTAACAAAAGGCGCAGTTTTTGTAGACGGAGTTTTAAGAAAGGGCTTTTTTGCCGAAGAAAAGAAGAAAGTATCTCTTCTGGTCATCACCCCTGACGGGGATATACTTTGCGAGGAAATTGGAGAGAAACCGCCTTGCAATTTTTATCTTGTGGATTGGGGGAGTTTTTGTCAACTTTTTCCAAAATCGCAAAAACGTAAGCCTTACGAGATAATAGAGGAAGGAAAAGGATTTTTTCAAGGAGTGGAAATTTCCACCGCTATAGTAAAAGAGAAAGAACTTTTCTTTTTTGCATCTCTGCCAAATAATACCATCCTTTTTCCCTTGAGAAAAAATGAAAAATTCACCCTTTTCAATCTTTGGGATTTCGGGATAATAGGTGTTTTCTCCCCCCTTTCAATACACCTTTTCTCCTTGGAGCAAGGCGAATTGATTTTTGACGGTAAAGGAGAGATCGTTACCTTTGAAAAGGGCTTTTCAATAACCAAAAATTTCGATGACAGCTTGCAACGAAGGTGCTTGGAAGAATACTATTTCTCCCCTTTTTCCTGCAATCTTAAAGACCGTAAATTTTCATACGCAAAAATTGAAGGCAAGTCGAAGCTTCCCCTTTTGTTGGTTGAGGCGATTATGTCAAAAGATTACGAGAAGGGAAAAGAGTATCTATCTTACGACCTTTGCGAGCAAATTTTAGAAATTGAAGAATACGTTGGAAAGATTCAAAAGGTTATCCCTATTCCTCCTCACCTTGACAACGAAGACTGCTTGGCTATTTTGAGCGAAGATGGAGTGATTAAAATTTTAAAGTGTGAAATTTCAAATCACCTTATACAAAACCTTGATATATTGAAGGTTGAGGATATACTTTGAATATTCCTTAACGCCTTGACTTTTTCCGCTTTTTTGCCATATACTTTTTCTATGACGAATTTTCCTAAGATTTATCCAATGGACAACTCGGGTATGCTATATCCCATGATAGCAACCTTCCGTAGTCAAAGTTTGTATCGCTTAACGGCAACCTTGACCAAGGAAATTGTACCCGATCTTTTACAAAAAGCGTTGCTTTCCGCTCTTGAAAGAATGCCTTATTTTAAGGTTATGATAAAAAGCGGTTTCTTCCGCTATTACTTTCAGGAAAATTTTGAAACGCCACCTGTAGTAGAAGACAACGGCGTAGTGCTTAAAGCATTGGATTTTCGCAAAACTAAAAATTTTCCCTTTCAACTCTCTTATCACAAAAACGTGATTTTTTACACCGCGTTCCACTGCCTAACCGACGGAACGGGCGCGTTAGAGTTTTTGAAAGCGATCCTTTATTTTTACCTTAAAGAAATTGGAGAAAACCCTATACCCGACGGCAACTTTGTCCTTACCCACCCTTACGACGAAGAGGAAGAAGAGGACGCCTTCTTGCGCTATTACAAAAAGGATTGTAAAAGAGAAAGCATAAAGGGTATGATGGGAGAAAATGCTTTGGGGTTTGACTTGACAAAGCCACAAAAAAAGCAGGGGTTGACAACGGTAAATTATTTTATGCCTGCCCACCTAATCAAGGCAAAATGCAAAGAACGTAACACTACCGTTACCATATATCTTGGCGCAATTCTGGCAAGGGCGATAAGGAAAACCATTCCGAATAGCAAATTGCCCTTGATGATTTTTATTCCCGTAAATTTGCGTAGTTTTTTCCCTTCCATTACCATGCGTAATTTCACGATGTCCGCCGTTTGCAAAATTCCCAAAGATACCCCTGACGACTTAAACGAGTATATCAAGGTTTTGTCCTCAGAACTTGAAAGACAAACGGAAAGGGAAAATATGCAAATAAAACTAAACTACACCTCTACCCTTGCAAAAACGCCCTTTGTTAGACTTATACCCATGGGGATAAAAGCCTTTTTTGCAAGATTTGCCCGTATGCTTTCAAAAAGCCATAGGCAAACTATTATTTTAAGCAATCTAGGTCGTCATAAAATACAAGGCACTGAGGAAATAAAAGATATTATGATAAATATGAACTGCAATTTCCGCTCCCCTCGAAACTGCGGTTTTGTAACCTATGGGGATAAAACCGTATTGACTCTTACCCGATTGGTAAAAGAAAGCGACGTAGAACTTGAATTTGCAAAAGGTTTGATTGCCGAGGGAATTATCCCTGACGTCACCTCAAACGAAAGGAATAGAAAGTATGATATGTAAAGGCTGTGGCGTAAATATCGTATACAACACCGACAAGTGCCCTTTGTGCGGAAGGGATTTTTCTCACGAAGAAAAAGAGGAATTGAAGGTATTTCCCAAAACACACCCCATCAATCAAAAGGAAATAAAACCTATAATTTCATTTTCTACTTTGTTTTTCATCGTCGGGTTGATTGCCATTATACCTATCGCCATAACCAATGGTTTCGTTGGCGAACACCCTTGGTCGGTTTCCGTGGTACTTGCTATTTTGTTTGCCTTTTTCTTATTACGATACACCTTTTTCGATTGGTGTAGCCTTGCTTTCAACCTTACTACCAACGCCCTTTCTGCCTCTGCCTTTTTCCTTGCCTTGCAATTTGGAGCAAAGGTTGATTTCCCCGCTTTACCCTATCTTTTGCCTGCAATCTTTTTTGTTGCAATGCTTGTTTTGACAATTCTGAATATAATAAAAAAGAAAGGCAACAAACAAGGATCATATGGTCTTGCGTTGCTTTTCTTTCTTCTTTTGTTAGGTCAGTTTTTCGCCAATCTATTTTTGAATAGCGCAAACTATTTCAACGTGGTTGTAACTTTGATTTCTACCGTTTATATTTTTATAGTAATTTTTGTAAAAGGACGTGAAATTTATAGGGAATTGAAAACCTTTTTTGCAATCTAGTTCCCCTCTTTAAGTCTTTTTATTCTCGTCTTTATTGCAATAGCCAACGAGATAACCATAAACACAAGCCATGCCATAAAGGATGCCCATTTGATTATGGTGC
>JAEDHM010000025.1 GCA_016296985.1 Clostridia bacterium | reverse complement strand
AGATCTTCCCAAGATAGGAGTCTCAATTTCTAAGAAATTGTTTTCATCCATATAGTCTCTTATGATTTTGGAAAGACGACTTCTGAAAACGATTCTATCTTGAACGTAGCTTCTTCTTAAATCAAGGTATCTATATTTCAAACGCAAAGCTTCGGATACGTTAGTATCACCTACCACAAAGGGAGGTACTTCTGCAACGGAGAGTATCTTCAACTCTTTAACGCTTATTTCAATTTCACCGGTGGGAATATTTTTGTTGATATTTTTCTCACCACGGCTTCTAACCTCGCCTTTTACCGACAAAACGAATTCGTTTCTAATCGAAGTTGCCTTTGCAAACGCTTCACTACCCAATACGGCGGATTCAAATGAAATTTGAACAATACCTGTTCTATCTCTCAAATCCACGAAAATTATAGGACCAAGATTTCTTTCCTTTGCTACAAAGCCTTGAGCTACAACTTCTTGACCTATGTCACTAGCTCTGAATTCACCGCACATTTTTGTACGTCTTGTTGTTCCTAATAAATCCATAACTTACCTTCCTTTGATTGTATTTACCAATTGAGACAAAGCAACGCTTTCGCTTTCTCCCGTTTTCATATTCTTTAAAGTAACAACGCCTTCGGCGATTTCGTTGTCACCTATAACCACAACGTATTCAGCGCCAAGCTTGTCCGCATATTTCATTTGCGCCTTCACACTTCTTCCAGCAACGTCGCACATTGCGGAAACACCTTCAGCGCGTAATTTTGCGACAACGTCCATAGCATAAACGGACTGATTGAGAGGCGCTATATAAACCTTTACTTTTTCCTCGTTGGGAATTTCAATTCCGCAAGCTTCAATTGTCAACAAAAGTCTTTCAAGGCCCAATCCAAATCCAACAGCAGGACAAGGTTTTCCTCCTACTTCCGCTACTAAATTGTTATAACGTCCACCACCGCAAACGGTAGATTTTGCTCCTATGTCATCTTTCACAAACTCAAATACGGTTTTTGTGTAATAGTCAAGTCCGCGAACGATTTTGGGATCAACTTGGTAATCAACACCCAATTTATCCAAAAGGTTTACCACTTTTCCATGATGAGAAGAGCAATCCTCACACAAGAAATCTAAAACCGAAGGAGCTTCGGCAGTTACCTTTTTGCATCTATCGTCCTTGCAATCCAAAATACGCAAAGGATTAGTGACAAAACGTTGTTGACAAACGGGACACATTTTATCCAAATTTGCTTGAAGGTGATCTCTTAACGCTTGGTTGTATTTAGGACGACAATTTCCACAACCAATGTTGTTTACGTTTAAAGTAATCCCCTTTATTCCCAACGAATCGAAAATATTTTTAGCGATAAGCATGGTCTCTACGTCCAATTCTGCACTATCGACACCATACATTTCGACACCAAATTGATGATGTTCGCGAAGTCTTCCTGCTTGCGGTCTTTCATATCTGAAAACGGGGGTTATATAATACATACGCAAAGGCATAGGTAATTGAGCCAATCCGTTTTCAATAAAGCATCTTGCTACACCGGCAGTGCCTTCGGGCTTTAAAGTAATACTTCTATCACCTTTATCGATAAAAGTATACATTTCTTTGTTTACAATGTCAGTGGTTTCGCCAACACCTCTCGCAAAAAGTTCGGTATGCTCAAAAGTAGGAGTTCTTACTTCTTGCAAGCCAAAAAGTCTTACTGTTTGACGGATTTTCTTTTCAAGAAAATGCCATTTATAACTTTCGGTTGGTAAAACGTCTTTCGTACCTTTTGGAATGTTTATCATAATTATAGTATATATTTCCTCAAATCCAAACTTCTTTCGCCTAAACCAATGTGATTTTCTACGTAGGTCTTGTCAATGATAACTTTTCTTTGAACGCCGTCTGCCTCAAATGAAACGTCCTCTAACAATTTTTCAACGATTGCGTGCAATCTTCTTGCCCCCAAGTTTTCCCTATTTGCATTTTGGAATTCGGCAATTTCAGCCAATGCATCAATTGCATCGTCGGTAAACTCAAGATCAACGCCATCAGTCTTAAGCAATGCAGCGTACATCTTCAAGATTGCATTGTCGGGTTCGGTCATAATTCTCTTAAATTCTTCTTTGTTAAGGCTTTCCAATTCTACGATTACGGGGAATCTACCTTGCAATTCGGGAATTAAATCACTTACTTCGGCAATATGGAATGCGCCTGCAGCGATAAAGAGGATAAAGTCAGTCCTGATATTTCCGTATTTCGTATTTACGGTGCAACCTTCAACGATGGGGAGAATATCTCTTTGAACACCTTCACGAGAAACGTCAATGCCGTGAGAAACGTTGTTGCTTGCGATCTTATCAATTTCGTCAATAAAGATAATTCCTTCTTGTTCGGCACGACGCAATGCTTCGGAATTTACGGTATCCAAATCAACCATTTTTTCGGATTCTTCGTTGATTGCAGCTTTCATTGCATCTTTTACCGACATCTTTCTTTTAACCTTTCTGCCCTGCATATTAAGTTGTTGGAATATGTTTCCGATATTGATGCTTGTTCCTTGACCGTTTGTTTCCATTTGAACGGGTTTGGGTTGTTCAACAAATTCGATATTGATTTGCAAATCGTCAAGTTTGCCTTCTGCTAAATCGTGATAGATTTCTTCAATCAAAGTAGCTTCAGGAATATCAGGGGTAATTTCCTTTCTCATAGCAAGGATAATTTTACCAACCCTGTGCATTGCTTTTTCAGTGGCAATAGGCTTTACTTGAGCGTATCTTTCCTCTTTTACAAGACGAATCGCAGCTTCGACTAGATCTCTCACCATGCTTTCAACGTCACGGCCTACGTAACCTACTTCAGTAAACTTCGTAGCCTCAACTTTGATAAAAGGTGCCTTGACAAGCTTTGCAAGTCTTCTTGCAATTTCAGTCTTACCAACGCCGGTAGGTCCCTTCATGATTATATTTTTAGGGGTAACCTCTTCACGTACTTCATCACTTAACAAACTCCTGCGATAACGGTTACGTAAAGCGATAGCAACCATTCTTTTTGCTACTGATTGACCGATAATATATTTGTCTAATTCATTGATTATCTCTCTTGGTGTAAATTCCATTATACCACCTCCACAGTCAAGTTTCCATTGGTGAATACACAAATATCACCTGCAATTTTCATAGCCTTTCTTACAATTGTTTCAGCATCCATACCATCAACGTCATAAAGTGCTTTTGCTGCAGCATAGGCGTAATTACCACCGCTACCTATAGCGCAAACACCGTCGTCAGGATCAATGATTTCGCCGTTGCCAGAAATGATGTACAAGGAATTTTTGTCAGCTGCGATAAGCATTGCTTCAAGTCCCCTGCCCATTTTTTGATCACGGCAAAGGTTTGCAAGCTCGACACCGCTTCTCATCAAATTTCCGCTGTATTTCTGCAACAATTTTTCAAATTTTTCGCTTAATGCGAAAGCATCGGCTACCGAACCTGCAAAGCCTACTACCACGTTGCCGTTATATATACGCTTTACCTTGACAGCCGTAGATTTAAAAACAACGCTATTTCCCATTGTAACTTGTCCGTCTCCGGCAACAACGGTTACGCCGTCTTTTTTTACTGCACATATTGTCGTACTGTGAAATTCCATAATATACTCCTTGCGGATAAACCGCTAAATATTATTTGCAACGTATTCTTGCATTTCCTCAATTGCTCTATTGGAATACCAAGCCTTACGCATTTGTTTGTCTTTAATTAATTCTTCAGGTGGAGGTAACAAAGCAAAGTTGCTGTTCATAGGTTGGAAATTTACGTTTTCCTTTGCTATGTATCTACACAATCCACCAATCATTGTTTTATCAGAAGGCAATACGAACTCCCTACCTGACAATCTCAAAGCAAGGGCAAGTCCTGCAATCATACCACTCATTGCGCTTTCCATATAACCTTCAACCCCGGACAATTGACCTGCGATATATATGTTTTCACACGCCTTCAACCTAAAGGAAGAATCAAGCAATTTAGGCGCATTTGCAAAAGTGTTTCTATGCATTACGCCATATCTTAAGTATTCGGCATTTTTCAAGGCAGGCAAAAGTCCAAATACCCTCTTTTGCTCAGGGAATAATAAGTTAGTTTGGAATCCCACCAAGTTATAACTATCTCCCGGGGTATTTTCCTTTCTCAGTTGTAAAACCGCATAGTATTTTTTCCCGCTTTCGTCAACGATACCTACCGGCCTCAATGGACCGAATCTTAGAGAGTCTACACCCCGTTTCGCCATAACTTCTATGGGCATACACCCCTCGAAAAAGGTTGCGTCAATCAATTTGTCCTCAACGCTTTTAGCATTTACAAGTTCGTTGACAAATTCTAAATACTCGTCCTTCTGCATTCCGATATTGAGATAATCCGCAGTACCTTTTCCATATCTTGCGGAAAAGAAAGCGTAGTCCATATCGATTGAATCTCCCGAAACGATAGGCGCGGCAGCATCACAAAAATGTAAATAATCCTCACCTGTCAAATCGGCAATGCTTTTTGACAAATCATCCGAAGTCAAGGGACCTGTTGCTATTATAGTCGGACAACTTGTGTCTATGTTTTTATATTCTTCTCTCGTAATGGTAAGTTTATTACCAAAGGATAAAAGAATTTCTTTGACTTGTTCGGAAAATATTTTTCTATCTACGGCCAATGCCCCGCCTGCAGGAACTTTTGCTTTTTCGGCAGCACTTAAAATGCAACTGTCAATAAGACGCATTTCAGCCTTCAAAAGTCCCGAACTAGTATCTTTCAAGTCGCTTTTTAAACTGTTACTGCAAACGAGCTCGGCAAAGTCTTGGGTTTTGTGAGCAGGAGAAGATTTGACCGGACGCATCTCGATCAATTCTACCTCAAAACCTCTTTTCAAAAGTTGATAAGAAGCTTCACAACCTGCCAAACCGGCGCCAACGACTTTTACTTTCATTTCAGTTCACTGTGAGGACAAGCGGTGCAAACGTATTTTGTTTGACCTTTTACCGTAACTACCTTCATAGGTTTGTTACATTCAGGGCAAAGAGTAGGAGCAGGCAAATCCCACAATGCAAACTTGCACTTAGGATAAGCGGTGCAACCATAGAATATTTTACCTGTTTTGCTTACTTTTTTGGCAACGTCACTTGAGCAATAGGGACATTTACCCACGATTGATTCGTGTAAGTTTTTAACATTTTTGCAAGAAGGATAATTAGGACAAGCTAAAAATTTTCCATATCTACCTTCCTTTACAATCATCATTGCTCCACATTTATCACAAGGGACGTCGCTTACTTCGGCATTAAGTTTTACACTGCTACCATCATAGAAAGCAAGTTTTACCTCTTGTATGAAATGAGGATAAAATTCACTGATTATGGATTGCCACTCAACGCCTTCTTCAATAGAGTCAAGCTCTTTTTCCATATTTGCAGTAAACTTAAGATTGATGATATCAGGGAAATACTTGGTCAAGGTATCGCAAACAACTTCGCCCAATTCGGTAGGAACCATATATTTACCGCTTTTGTCGTAATAAGCGCGCTTTGTCAAAACGCTTATGATTGATGCGTAAGTACTAGGACGTCCTATTCCGTTTTCTTCCATAGCCTTTACCAAAGAAGCTTCGGTATACCTCAGCGGAGGTTTTGTAAACTTTTGCTCGAAAGCGTGCTTTTGGAAATCAAGTTTATCGCCTACCGCCATATCGGGCAAATTTATACCATTAGATTCGTCTTTTTCAGCGGATGCATCGTTGTATAAAACTGTATATCCGGGGAAAATCATTGCCCTTCCGTTTACGTGGTAACAATACGTTTTTTCATCATCACCCACAACGTTTACTTTTACGCCTAAAGTATCGTATTGCGCGGAAGCCATTTGACTTGCAACAAAACGGTCGTATATGAGTTTATACAATTGATAATTATTCTTAGACAACTTTCCCTTTAAAGATTCAGGAGTGCGATCAAGAGAAATGGGACGAATTGCTTCGTGTGCGTCTTGCGCTGCACCCTTTTGCTCGTACTTATTGAAAGTTTTAGGGGCATATTCTGCGCCGTATTTTGCAATTATATGGCGTTTTGCATCCCACATTGCATCATCGGAAACTCTTACCGAGTCGGTACGAATATAAGTAACCAAAGCAACGTGACCTTCGCCTTCAATTTCAAAACCTTCGTAAAGTTGTTGCGCAATTTTCATAACTTGCGGAGCAGTAATGCCAAGTTTAATTGTGCCGTCTTGTTGGAGGGTTGAAGTGGTAAAAGGGGGTTGAGGTCTTACCTTTTTAACCGCTCTTTTTACTTCGGAAACAACGTACTCTTTATTTTCAGTTGTTGAAATGAGATTATCCAAAAACTCCTTATTGGGAATCTTTGCCTTTTTACCATTTATCTCGGCAAAAGTAGATTTGAAACTTTCACCACCCTTTGATAAGAAAGCATTTAAAGTCCAATATTCTTCAGGCTTAAAATTGCGAATTTCTCTTTCTCTATCAACCAACATTCTCAAGGCTGCGGATTGCACTCTACCGGCAGAAAGACCAGTTTTGATTTTTTTGCCCAACAAAGGGGAAACCTTGTAACCAACCAATCGATCCAAAACACGACGGGCTTGCTGTTGGTTGACAAGTTTCATATTGATTTCACGAGGGCTTTCTATTGCTTTTTGAACTGCTTTTTTCGAAATTTCATTAAACTCAATACGAATTTTTCCGTCGGGTATTCCGAGAACGTTTTTCAAATGCCAAGAAATTGCCTCCCCTTCTCTATCAGGGTCGGTTGCAAGAAAAACTTGTTGGGACTTTTCTAAAGTTGACTTTATGTCCTCAATGGTTCTTTTCTTATCTTCGTTTATAACGTATTCAGGTTGGAAATTGTTTTCAACGTCAATACCAAGACGTTTCTCAGGCAAATCGTTTATATGACCGCCTGATGCTTTTACTCTATACTCGCTTCCTAAATATTTAGCGATTGTTTTTGCTTTAGATGGAGACTCTACAATTACAAGTTTCATTATTTATGCTACGCTCCGTAATAATTTCCTGATAATCTTTTCACTAAACCTAACAGCTCTAATTTTAAAAGAAGTGAGGTAAGTTCGCGAATAGGCAAACCCGACATACGTATAATTTCCTCAATATGCATATCGCGTTCTTCTAACATTTTTACAATTTTTTCTTCCACAAAGTCAAGCTCAATGGAACTGACGACGGGAGACCGCTCTTCAAGACGCTCGGTTTCAGAGATGATATCCCAAGGAGTTTGTACGCCACAACCCGAATAGGATTTAAGAAGCGAATTTGACCCCACGCACTGTTTATTGTATACACTTCCCGGCACTATAAAGACGTCGCGACCTTGATCTATTGCGTAATCGAAGGTAATCAATGCGCCACTTCCTTCACCGGCTTGAGTAATCAACAAACCTTGAGAAAGACCGCTTATGATGCGATTTCTTTCTGGAAAGTTGTATCCGTGAGGCGGTGTGCCTATGGGATATTCGGACAACACCAAGCCAAAATCAACAATTTGATTAAAGAGGTCAACAAATTCCGCTGGATATACCCTGTCTAGTCCACAGCCCATCACCGCAATGGTTGGATTACCAAATTTCAATGCTATCCTATGGGCAATTGAGTCTATACCTCTCGCCATCCCACTTACTATAACGTAACCGTGATTTGTCAGTTCGGTGGCAAATTCTTCAGTTACGTCAATACCGTATCTATCAGGCTCACGTGTTCCCACGATTGCAATTGTCTTTTCGCTTTTCAACAAGCTTAGGTTTCCTTTAGCATACAAAACCAAAGGCGGGTTTTTAATTTCCTTTAGTCTTTCGGGATATAACTCGTTGAAAATCGTAATGGCGGTTACTCCATATTTTTCCATTTCTAAATAGTAAGGTTGCATAGCCGACGGATGCACCGAAGCATACATTTTTAGATATGCCTCTTCCCCTACTATCAAGCTTACTTTTTCTCGAAGTGAGGATAAATTTTCTTGAAGAAAAAGGATGTCATAGTCAACACTTTGACACAATTTGTTTCTTTTGCCGTTGCTTAATCCCTGCGACGCCAACCAAATTGCAGCCCTGTCTTCTTTCGTGTATATCATTTACCCCAATATTTCCTATCTAAGGACCTATATTGTATCGCCTCGGCGACGTGTTCGGACTGTATGTTTTCACATCCTGCCATATCGGCAATCGTCCTTGCGACTTTAAGTATCCTATAACTTGCTCTTGCCGACAAATTAAGTTTGTCAAATGCAGTTTGCAATAACATTTGTGAGACTTCATCCAAAACGCAAAATTCTTTAATTTGCTTGTTGTTCATTTGCGAATTTGTAATTCCGTCGTTTTTAAAACGTTTCGCTTGAATTTTTCTTACTTCGGATACCCTATCCTTAATAACTGCCGATGCTTCGCCCAAACTTGTATCAGCAAATTCTTCATAAGTAATTCCGTCAAGTTCAACCTGCAAATCAATTCGGTCAAGCAAGGGGCCTGAAACCTTGTTTAGATAATTGTGTATTTGTGAAGGCGAACACGAACATTTGCTTGTTCTACTTCCATAATTCCCACAAGGACAAGGGTTCATACTTCCTATTAACATAAAATTGGCAGGATATTCCACGGATTGGTGAATACGAGAAACGGTAATCACTCCGTCTTCCATAGGTTGACGCAAAGCTTCAAGCGCTTTTCTATTGTACTCAGGAACCTCGTCAAGGAACAAAATCCCATAGTGCGCCAAACTTACCTCGCCGGGTTTTGCCTTTCTATCTCCTCCCACAAGAGAAGGAATGGTGGTAGAATGGTGGGGTGTTCTGAACGGACGTGTCGTAACGATACCCTTTGAACTATCCAAAATACCAGCAACACTGTGAATTTTGGTAACCTCAACCGCTTCGTCAAAAGTCAGGTCGGGCATAATAGTCAAAACACATTTTGCAAGCATCGTCTTTCCTGCGCCAGGAGGCCCTATCATCAAAACGTTGTGCCCACCTGCAACGGCAATTTCCATTGCGCGTTTTGCCGTCAATTGTCCTTTTACGTCGGAAAAATCATAACCATACTTGTTTACGGTAACAGAACTTTCATAGGCAATATGAGAAACGGGAGTTTTTGTAATCGTACCATTCAAGAAATCACATACTTCTTGAAGACTTTCCAATGCGTATACTTCAATCCCCTCAACGTAGCCGGCTTCTTTTCTATTGCCATAGGGTATGATATATTTTTTGTGCCCTGCTTGCATTCCCGAAATAAGCAAAGGCATAATTCCGTTGATAGGACGAAGTTTACCGTCAAGGGATAACTCGCCCATAAACACGAAATCTTTATATGCGCGCCCCTCGATTTGTTCAGAGGCGGCAAGTAGTCCGATTGCGATTGGTAAATCAAAGGCCGGACCTTCCTTTTTAGTATCAGCAGGAGCAAGGTTTACTGTGATTCGACGAATAGGGAAATTATATCCGCAGTTTTTAATAGCGCTACGAACCCTATCCTTTGACTCTTTTATTGCAGTATCGGGTAAACCGACCATTTCTATGGCAGGAATGCCTTGATTTAGATCGGTTTCAACCTCTACTTCATAACCTTCTAGCCCGCGAAGGGCATAACTCCTAACCTTTGATAACATTATTCTTCAATCTCGCTTTTCTTAGTCTTTTTTGTAAAAATTCCTTTTAAGAACTCACAGTAAGGCTTGTCAATAGCAGGAATGTTGTACTTGTGTCCATTGATAATTCTTACTGTTACAAAAGTCAAATAACCTGCCAAGATGACACTTAAAATACTGAAGATGATAAGTACGGGGTCGCTACCTGTAGGCAAAACAACGGTATCTGCATTGATTCCCGAAGATATAAATCCGTTGATGAAGAGATAGTAGCCTGTGTTGATTGCGCCCAAAAGTCCATATCCCAAGAAAATTCCAAGAACACGACCTTCATTTGCATGAATACCATAAACGAGCAAGAGGATCAATGCAGGGAACATAAACCATACGCTCATCTTTGCACACAAGGTGTAAATGAGGATAATTGCAGTTGCTGATATCAACATAATATCCAAACGATTGCGGCACTTGAGATATGCCAATACTGCAAGGATAAGGATTATTGCGCCCAAAATCGCACTGCATACAACGGCAGCGGTGTTGACGGTAAGTCCGGCAAGGTTGAATAATCCATAAATGTTGAATGCGCCTTCGGTAAACAAATTGGATACAGTGAAGTACTTGCAGTAATTTACCAAAATAACAAAGGGGTTACCAAGAGCAAAGAAGTCGATTGCAAAAGGAAGGGTTACCAAATATCCGCCGATAAATGCTGCAACTGCACAAATAGGTAAAACAATTCTTGAAGAAGCATCTTTTACGTAAATGTATACGCAATAAGCAATCAATATAGGAGCAACCAACAATGCTTCAGGCATAAACAAAACAGCCAAAGTATACCAAATCGTTGTTGCAATATGCTTTTTCTTCAATACAGCCATAAAGGTAACGAGCAAGAACAATGCGCCAAGTGAGAATGCGCTGTTCCACAAGGAAGAAGCTGCAAATACAATAGGCATCAAAGCATACATCAAGGCAAATACAACTGCGTGAGCAAGGGTATATCTTTCGTCGTTAACAACAAGGTTGAAAATCAAGAAGATTGCAACCAAATCTGCAATGATTGCAGGAATCTTCAAGAATACTGCCAAACCAGTAGAGCCAACGCCTAAGCCAAAGCCCTTTGCAATAAGTCCGAAAATCCACAAAACGTACATCATTCCGGGAGCAACGGTGGGAGTACTTTCAGCCCAGTAGGAGGAATAATATTTTACGGGACCAAGCTCGGCAAGTTTTGATGCCATAAGTCCAAAGCTATTAGAACTTGCAATGTCACCACCTGCGGTAAGAACTAAAACAAGTCTGATACCAAAACCAACCAACAAAACTGCAAGCATTCCGAGGGTGATTTTTGCAAAACTCTTTCCCTTCTTTGCTTCGGGAAGAAGTTCTCCGCCCTTGTTGACAACCATCTTTCTTCTGATGATAACACTGCCAACGTAAGCAAGTATACCTGCCAAGCATACGGTAAGAACAAGATAAACCAAATCGGTGGTTTCGTTGTTGTAGTTCATGTTATAGTTGTCAACAACGTCCAAAACGTTTACGCCAACAGGAGCGCTTTCAAGTTTTTCCAACTTAATGTTGTCAAAAAGTGCAGCGCCTTTAACCTTGTTGTTTTCATTACCTAAGCCTAAGCGAACGTTTACTTTGTCGGCATTTACGTTTCTGAAATAAACCTCAAGGGTAACAAAACCATCGGTAGTGGCATCCTTAGAAACGTATACTGCAGAATTTTCACTGATACCAATGTAAGCGCCCAACTTTTGAGCAACGGTAAGTTTATTTTTAATGCTTACGATTGCAGACAACTTGTAATAAGTATCCTTTTCAACGCTTACAGCTTGTGTAAGGTAGCAATAAGTAGATTTGCTTGAAGTATCCAAGGATAAGGTTGTAGTACCGTTTACCTTAGAAGAAACGCCATAACCATCGGCGCCTTGATTATACGAAGGGCCGTTTGAAGGGGTTACGCTGTAAGAAGAATCTTTGATAATAGTCCAACCATTGGTCAAACCACTTTCGAAATTGCCGTTAAAAAGCAAATTCTCACCTGCTTCAGTGTTAGCGGAAGAACAACCTGCAAACACAACAGCAACGAGGATAAGCACGGCGATAACAGAAATAATAACTTTTTTCATTATGCAACCTCAGAGAGTATGATATTTTATTGTAAATACTTTCTTCCCTTTTGGCAAGCAGTTAAAGACATTTTTATTATATATTTAACAATCTTATAGTACTATATCCATAATAATGAAATTTTTGTGATAAATTCTTGATGATACTTTGAATTAATATTTTATCTGCTTTATCTATCGCAGAAAACAAAAAGAAAAACGGATAGGTTTCCCTATCCGTTTTGTACAATCGATCTTATTTTGCAGGCTTTGCAGTGATTTTTGCTGCAGGAACCTTTGCGGCTTTACCGCTTCTGTCTCTCAAGTAATAGAGTTTTGCTCTTCTTACGCGACCACGTTTAACAACTTTGATGCCGTCAACTTGGGGAGAGTTGATACAGAATGTCTTTTCAACGCCGATACCGGAGCTGATCTTACGAACGGTAACAGTTTCTCTGCATCCACCGTTTTTACGAGCGATAACAATACCTTCGAAGGATTGGTGCTTGATCTCTTCCTTAACGCCAGAAGCTTGACGGTTGTTCTTAGAACCACCGGGAGAGTTTGTAGCCTTGGTGATTTCTTTAAATTTGAAAGAAACCCTGATTGTGTCGCCGATATTAAAAGCGGGGATATCGGTACGAATGCTTTCTTTTTCGATAACATCGATAATACTATTTGACATGACTTTACCTCCTTAAACCAAGTGTTCGTGCCATCTTTTGACGCAGAGGACCACCCGAAGTCAATTTTTCTTGCAATATATTAACACATAATTTTTTTATAATCAACTAAAATTGGGAATATTTTTAATATTTTACCAATGATATTTTCTGATATTTCCATCGTTTGCAGTAAATGCGTTTTCTATATGATTAACCACTTCGCCATAGCTTACTTCAATGATGTCAAAACGCACCTCGAAATTTGCTGTGCGAAAGTGATTTGTAAAATTTTCGGCTACTCGAACAATTTGAGTAATCTTACGAGGCGTAACACTTTCAATAGGGTCGCCAAACTTGTTTCCATAGCGGTTTTTAACTTCGACAAAAACCAAAGTAGTGGTATTTCTTGCGATTATATCCACTTCACCGTATGGGCGTTTATAGTTTCGTTTAACTATGACGTACCCTTTATCTTTCAAGTATTCACAAGCGACTGTTTCGCCCTCAATACCCTTACTTCTTGTCAGTGCCATCAATAAAATTCCTTATAAATAATGCGCGATGTAGGGGGCAAGGTCCGAACTCCTTCAAAGCTCGAATATGTTCGGAGGTTCCGTAACCTTTGTGTTTAGCAAAACCATATTCAGGATAGATTTTCGCGTATTCTCTCATCAATCTATCACGATGAACTTTTGCAAATATCGATGCTGCGGCAATATTATAACTTCTTGCATCGCCTTTTATTATTGAAAGCGTTTCGTAAGGTAAATTCAACTTTACCGCATCGATAAAAACAACGTCTGGTTTTATTGCCAATTCAGTTGTACATTGAATCATAGCCTTCTTTGTTGCTTCTAAAATATTGATATCATCAATCACTTCGGCGGGCATCTCGACTATTGAAAATGCAAGTGCTTTTTCCTTGATTTGCTCGAATAAGGCTTCTCGCTTTTTTTCCGAAAGTTTTTTACTGTCGTTTATCCCTTCAATAATATCATCTAAAGGCATAATTACGCATGCAGCAACAACGGGACCGGCCAAAGGTCCCCTGCCGGCTTCGTCAATACCTGCAATTGCGGTATATCCCTTTTCAGTATATTGATCTTCAAACTCAAACAATTCTCTCATTGAGGCAACTCCAAAATCATTTTTCCCATCCTGCCCTTTCGGAAATCATCCAAGATAGCAGCCGCGGTGCGAGTATAGTCTATCTCTCCACCACGAAGCAGAAAACCACGATTTTTACCAATAGCTTCGTAAATTTCCAAAGGTGTTTTTTCTTCAAGCGTGACGTTATAACGGTTACGCAATTTTTCGGGATAAATCTCTTTTACAATTTTTATAAACTCTAAGGCAAGTCCTTCGGTATCAAGCACCGCATCACGAATACATCCAATAAATGCAAGATTCAACGCCGTCCTTTCCACCTCAATGCTATGACACAACGTGCCCGGAGTATCGAGTAATATAATACCGTTATCAAGTTTTACCCATTGCTCGCCTCTTGTAACGCCGGGCCTATCACCGGTTATCGTTCTTTTGTC